>NZ_JBDYCV010000087.1:0-15568 GCF_040495915.1 Shigella sp. FJ200513
GGGTTACCCCCAAACGAATCGGAAAATCGATACTGGAAAAACTCTAACTCGGTGGCCAGTTTTTGTTGACCACTTCAAACATCAACCTACGCTCCCCAAGATGTTCCGCCTTATGGATGTAAGCTGCTCGCACAGAGCTACGCTCCTGGTGACTCATCTGCCGCTCTACCGCATCCCTCGACCATAATCCCGACTCAATCAACGAACTACAAGCCATCGTCCTGAAGCCATGCCCACAAACCTCGACCTTCGTGTCATACCCCATTACGCGCAAAGCCTTGTTCACCGTATTCTCACTCATCGGCTTACGTGGATCGTGATCGCCCACAAAAATCAGCTCTCGATTTCCGCTCATGCTTTTGATCTTTTCCAAAATACTTAGGGCCTGCCGCGACAAAGGTACAAGGTGTGGTGTCCGCATCTTCGAGCCACGCTGAGAATGCTTGACTCCTTCCAGTTGCTCACGCTCACCTGGGATTGTCCACATAGCCGTTTCAAAATCTATTTCTGACCAGCGGGCAAAACGCAGCTCGCTCGAACGGATGAAAACCAATAAAGTGAGTTCAACCGCCAGTCGAGTTAACGGTCTGCCAGAATAGTGATCTATGCGATGAAGTAATTCAGGTATACGGTTCAGTTCAAGAGCTGCACGGTGCTGTCTTTTCGCCGTAGCAACCGCACCTGCAATCTCTTGCGCGGGGTTGTAGTCGATTAAGCCGCTCTGAACGGCAAAGCGCATAATCGCGGTAGTACGCTGCTGTAAACGGGCGGCAACTTCGAGCCGCCCGGATGACTCGACTGCTTTAATGGGTACAAGAAGATCCCGCGTCTTCAGTTCCGCAATGTTCCGCTTACCGATAGCAGTAAAGAGATTATCCTCCAGACTTTTCAAAACACGAGCGCTATGCGATGCCGACCACTTCTGATTGCTGGCGTGCCAGTCTCTGGCGACTACTTCAAACGTTATCGCCTCTTGTTCCTGTTCTACCTTAACAGCTTTCTTGTTTTCACTGGGATCGACACCATTAGCTAAAAGCTTACGAGCCTCATCCCGGCGTGCCCTGGCATCCGCCAACGACACTTCGGGGTATTTCCCCAATGCCAGCATCTTCTCTTTGCCGCCAAAGCGATAACGTAGCCGCCAGTATTTGGAGCCGTTAGGGTGAACCAGCAAAACCATGCCTTCACCGTCGGTCAGCTTATAGGCTTTTGCTTCAGGCTTAGCCGAACGAACCTTCACATCACTCAGAGCCATGATGAGTATCCTTTCAAGGGTTCTGTGTGGGTACAAACATTATCGAACCGGGAAATACCCGCAGTTGTACCCGCATCAGTAAGTTGATGTAGATTGAATCAGGTTGACTTAGGTTGAGTGAAAAAGCGAGGAAAGCCTTGCGGATACTGGATTTTAGGCACAAAAAAAGACGTCCGTTGACGTCTATTGATGTTCCGATGGTGCCGAAGGCCGGACTCGAACCGGCACGTATTTCTACGGTTGATTTTGAATCAACTGCGTCTACCGATTTCGCCACTTCGGCACTGAAGAGGTATGCGGAAAACGTTGTGGATTATACCTGTCGCACGCCACCATGCAAGCGCCAGCTTGCACCCACCTCGCTAAGTGCTGAAATTTTCAGCATTACACTCAGCGATATGTAACCTTTGTCACACTCCAGGCACCCCGCCCTGCCATGCTCTACACTTCCCAAACAACACCAGAGAAGGCCCCAAAAATGTCGATGATAAAAAGCTATGCCGCAAAAGAAGCGGGCGGCGAACTGGAAGTTTATGAGTACGATCCCGGTGAGCTGAAGCCACAAGATGTTGAAGTGCAGGTGGATTACTGCGGGATTTGTCATTCCGATCTGTCGATGATCGATAACGAATGGGGATTTTCACAATATCCGCTGGTTGCCGGGCATGAGGTGATTGGGCGCGTAGTGGCACTCGGGAGCGCCGCGCAGGATAAAGGTTTGCAGGTCGGTCAGCGTGTCGGGATTGGCTGGACGGCGCGTAGCTGTGGTCACTGCGACGCCTGTATTAGCGGTAATCAGATCAACTGCGAGCAAGGTGCGGTGCCGACAATTATGAATCGCGGTGGCTTTGCCGAGAAGTTGCGTGCGGACTGGCAATGGGTGATTCCACTGCCAGAAAATATTGATATCGAGTCCGCCGGGCCGCTGTTGTGCGGCGGTATCACGGTCTTTAAACCACTGTTGATGCACCATATCACTGCTACCAGCCGCGTTGGGGTAATTGGTATTGGCGGGCTGGGGCATATCGCTATAAAACTTCTGCACGCAATGGGATGCGAGGTGACGGCCTTTAGTTCTAATCCGGCGAAAGAGCAGGAAGTACTGGCGATGGGTGCCGATAAAGTGGTGAATAGCCGCGATCCGCAGGCACTGAAAGCCCTGTCGGGGCAGTTTGATCTCATTATCAATACTGTGAACGTCAGCCTCGACTGGCAGCCTTATTTTGAGGCGCTGACCTATGGCGGTAATTTCCATACGGTCGGTGCGGTTCTCACGCCGCTGTCTGTTCCGGCCTTTACGTTAATTGCGGGCGACCGCAGCATCTCTGGTTCTGCTACCGGCACGCCTTATGAGCTGCGAAAGCTGATGCGCTTTGCCGCCCGCAGCAAGGTTGCGCCGACAACCGAACTGTTCCCGATGTCGAAAATTAACGACGCCATTCAGCATGTACGCGATGGTAAAGCGCGCTACCGAGTAGTCCTGAAAGCCGACTTCTGATCCCTTTGCCGGGTGCTGTCGCCCGGCACTTAAATCTCTTTGGAAGGCGTCTCGCAATCTGCTGAATTTAGCGGTGAAGAGTGCACAGCCGTTGCCTATACTCCAGGCAGGAAACTGGAGGAAATCTCATGAGCGAACCCCTGTTAATTGCCCGCACGCCGGACACAGAACTGTTTTTACTGCCGGGAATGGCTAACCGTCACGGGCTGATTACTGGCGCAACGGGGACGGGTAAAACCGTTACGCTGCAAAAACTGGCAGAGTCATTGTCGGAAATCGGCGTGCCGGTGTTTATGGCTGATGTGAAAGGCGATCTGACCGGTATCGCGCAGGCAGGAACGGCGTCGGAAAAACTGCTCACAAGGCTTAAAAATATCGGCGTCAATGACTGGCAACCGCATGCCAATCCGGTGGTGGTGTGGGATATCTTTGGCGAGAAAGGCCACACGGTGCGGGCGACGGTTTCGGATCTGGGGCCGCTGTTGCTGGCGCGACTGTTGAATCTCAACGATGTGCAATCTGGCGTGCTGAATATTATCTTCCGCATTGCGGACGATCAGGGATTGTTGCTGCTCGACTTTAAAGATTTGCGGGCGATTACCCAGTACATCGGCGATAACGCCAAATCCTTCCAGAATCAGTACGGAAATATCAGTAGCGCATCGGTTGGTGCCATCCAGCGCGGATTACTGTCGCTGGAACAGCAAGGCGCAGCACACTTCTTTGGTGAGCCGATGCTGGATATCAAAGACTGGATGCGCACCGATGCCAACGGTAAAGGCGTTATCAATATCCTCAGCGCCGAGAAACTTTATCAGATGCCGAAACTGTACGCCGCCAGCCTGCTGTGGATGCTTTCAGAGTTGTATGAACAATTGCCGGAAGCGGGCGATCTGGAGAAACCAAAACTGGTGTTTTTCTTCGACGAGGCACATCTGCTGTTTAACGATGCACCGCAGGTACTGCTGGATAAGATTGAGCAGGTGATAAGGCTTATTCGCTCAAAAGGCGTGGGCGTCTGGTTCGTTTCGCAAAACCCGTCTGATATTCCGGATAATGTGTTCGGCCAGCTCGGTAATCGTGTTCAGCACGCTTTGCGGGCTTTTACGCCAAAAGATCAGAAAGCAGTGAAGACAGCGGCGCAAACCATGCGGGCCAATCCGGCATTTGATACCGAAAAGGCAATCCAGGAACTGGGGACCGGCGAGGCGTTAATCTCGTTTCTCGATGCAAAAGGAAGTCCTTCTGTGGTGGAACGGGCGATGGTGATCGCACCTTGTTCGCGAATGGGGCCGGTGACGGAAGATGAGCGTAATGGCCTGATTAATCACTCCCCGGTGTATGGCAAATATGAAGATGAGGTGGACCGCGAGTCCGCCTATGAGATGCTGCAAAAAGGCTTTCAGGCCAGTACCGAGCAGCAAAATAATCCCCCCGTGAAAGGGAAAGAGGTGGCGGTGGATGACGGTATTCTTGGTGGATTGAAGGATATTTTGTTTGGCACTACCGGACCACGCGGCGGGAAGAAAGATGGTGTGGTGCAAACAATGGCGAAAAGCGCCGCTCGCCAGGTGACGAATCAGATTGTACGCGGGATGTTGGGGAGTTTGCTGGGGGGGAGAAAAAGATAAGTCAGACGTGATCTGTGCCCCTCACCCTAACCCTCTCCCCAAAGGGGCGAGGGGACCGTTCGAACTCGTATTTGACTTTGTCAACAATAATAAAGGGAGCTTTCGCTCCCTTGTTAGATTACGATTTTCTCATTAACAGCCACAGGCTGATTAAGAAGAAGCTGGCACTTGGCAACAGTGCGCCGATGATCGGCGGGATGCCGTAAACCAACGTCAGCGGGCCGAAGATCTGGTCCAGTACGTAGAAGACAAAACCGAAGCTGATACCTGTGACCACACGCACGCCCATCGGTACGCTACGCAGTGGGCCAAAGATAAACGACAGCGCCATCAGCATCATCACCGCCACGGATAGCGGCTGGAAGATTTTGCTCCACATGTTGAGCTGATAACGTCCGGCATCCTGACCGCTCGACTTCAGATACTTCACGTAGTTGTGCAAACCACTGATGGAGAGTGCATCCGGGTCCAGCGCCACCACGCCCAGTTTGTCTGGCGTGAGGTCGGTTTTCCAGGTGCCGCTCACCGTCTGCGAACCGGTAATCTGTTTCGGATTGGTCAGATCAGATTCATCAACCTGCGACAGACGCCAGACTTTATGTTCCGGGTCAAACTTCGCGGTAGCGGCATAACGTACGGATTGCAGACGACGATTCTCGTTAAAGGCATAAATACTGATGCCACCTAACACCTCGTCACCTTTAACCCGCTCAATGTAGACGAAGTTGTTGCCATCTTTCGCCCATAAACCTTGCTGGGTAGAGAGCAACGAGCCGCCGTACATCGCCTGCGCACGGTAGTTACGCGCCATCTGTTCGCCCTGCGGCGCGACCCATTCGCCAATCGCCATCGTCAGCAAGACCAGTGGAATGGCGGTTTTCATCACCGACAGCGCTACCTGCATACGGGTAAAACCAGAAGCCTGCATCACCACCAGTTCGCTGCGCTGCGCCAGCATCCCAAGACCAAGCAACGCCCCAAGAAGAGCCGCCATCGGGAAGAAGATCTGCACATCTTTCGGCACGCTCAGCAAGGTATACATTCCTGCGCCTAACGCGTCGTAACTCCCCTGCCCGGCTTTTTTCAGCTGATCGACAAATTTGATAATGCCCGACAGCGACACCAGCATGAACAGCGTCATCATGATGGTGGTGAAAATAGTTTTACCGATATAGCGGTCAAGTACGCCAAAAGGTTGCATCACACCGCTCCTTTACGCGAAAAACTGGCGCGCAGGCGGCGGACCGGCACGGTGTCCCAAAGGTTGAGAACAATCGCCAAAGCCAGATAAATCAGGTTAACGGTCCACATCCACAGTGTCGGGTCCAGCTTACCTTTACCGCCGTTCGATTTCAGGGAGGTCTGGATCAGGAAGAAAAGTAGATACAGCAGCATGGCTGGCAGCATCGACAGTACGCGTCCCTGACGCGGGTTAACCACGCTCAACGGTACAACCATAAGTGCCATCATAAACACGGTGAATACCAACGTGATACGCCAGTTCAGTTCTGCGCGAGCACGATCGGTGTCAGTGTTCCACAATGTGCGCATGTCCATCTGGTCGGTATCGTTCGGGTCGAGCGCCACCGCCTGGTGACCAATGATCGCCTGATAATCCTGGAAATCCGTAATGCGGAAATCACGTAACAGTGCAGTGCCTTCGAAGCGCGTTCCCTGGTTGAGAGTGACGACCTGGGAGCCGTCGCGCAGCTGGGTTAAATGTCCGGAATCGGCCACCACCACAGAAGGACGTGCATTACCTTTTGGTCGAATTTGTGCGAGGAACACATCTTTGAAATCGCTGCCGTCAACGCTTTCGATGAACAGCACCGAGCTGCCATTAGTCGCTTGCTGGAATTGCCCTTGCGCCAGCGCCGCCATGCCAGGGTTCGCTTTCGCTTCTGCTAACACTTCATCCTGATGACGCGATGACCACGGTCCCGCCCACATCACGTTAACCGCCGCGACGATTGCCGTGAATACCGCAAGGATCATTGCCGCTTTCACCAGAACCGCTTTGCTCAAGCCGCAGGCATGCATTACCGTAATTTCACTTTCGGTATACAGTTTGCCCAGCGTCATCAGCAGCCCGAGGAACAGGCTTAATGGCAGGATAAGCTGCGCCATTTCCGGCACGCCCAACCCGAGAAGGGAGAGCACCAGATTCGCCGGAATATCGCCGTCAACCGCTGCGCCGAGGATCCTCACTAACTTTTGACAGAAGAAGATCAAAAGCAAGATGAAGAGTATCGCCAGCTGGCTTTTGAGCGTCTCCCGCACCAGATATCTTATGATTATCACTTTAAATACGCCCGTAAAAACTCGTCTTTTGCAGGATTTTAGCTTGTTTCATGGCTTAAACGTCATTTATTCTCTTGAGTCGTCGAAATCGTCGCTAAGATAATTATACTCAACGGATTCACCTCTCAGATTTTGTTCTGACGTGCCAATGCCGTAATAACGTTAAGATTAACACGAAGTCATCGCAACAGCGGACATGAGTTACGAAAGCTTGCAATTCTATCTGTAGCCACCGCCGTTGTCTTTAAGATTCAGGAGCGTAGTGCATGGAGTTTAGTGTAAAAAGCGGTAGCCCGGAGAAACAGCGGAGTGCCTGCATCGTCGTGGGCGTCTTCGAACCACGTCGCCTTTCTCCGATTGCAGAACAGCTCGATAAAATCAGCGATGGGTACATCAGCGCCCTGCTACGCCGGGGCGAACTGGAAGGAAAACCGGGGCAGACATTGTTGCTGCACCATGTTCCGAATGTACTTTCCGAGCGAATTCTCCTTATTGGTTGCGGCAAAGAACGTGAGCTGGATGAGCGTCAGTACAAGCAGGTTATTCAGAAAACCATTAATACGCTGAATGATACTGGCTCGATGGAAGCGGTCTGCTTTCTGACTGAACTGCACGTTAAAGGCCGTAACAACTACTGGAAAGTGCGTCAGGCTGTCGAGACAGCAAAAGAGACGCTCTACAGTTTCGATCAGTTGAAAACGAATAAGAGCGAACCGCGTCGTCCGCTGCGTAAAATGGTGTTCAACGTGCCGACCCGCCGTGAACTGACCAGCGGTGAGCGCGCGATCCAGCACGGTCAGGCGATTGCCGCCGGGATAAAAGCAGCGAAAGATCTCGGTAATATGCCGCCGAATATCTGTAACGCCGCTTATCTCGCCTCTCAGGCGCGCCAGCTGGCTGACAGCTACAGCAAGAATGTCATCACCCGCGTTATCGGCGAACAGCAGATGAAAGAGCTGGGAATGCACTCTTATCTGGCGGTCGGTCAGGGTTCACAAAACGAATCGCTGATGTCGGTGATTGAGTACAAAGGCAACGCGTCGGAAGATGCACGCCCAATCGTGCTGGTGGGTAAAGGTTTAACCTTCGACTCCGGCGGTATCTCCATCAAGCCTTCAGAAGGCATGGATGAGATGAAGTACGATATGTGCGGCGCGGCGGCAGTTTACGGCGTGATGCGTATGGTCGCGGAGCTGCAACTGCCGATTAACGTTATTGGCGTGCTGGCAGGCTGTGAAAACATGCCTGGCGGGCGTGCCTATCGTCCGGGCGATGTGTTAACCACCATGTCCGGTCAAACCGTTGAAGTGCTGAACACCGATGCCGAAGGCCGCCTGGTACTGTGCGACGTGTTAACTTACGTTGAACGTTTTGAGCCGGAAGCAGTGATTGACGTGGCGACGCTGACCGGTGCCTGCGTGATCGCGCTGGGTCATCATATTACTGGTCTGATGACGAACCATAATCCGCTGGCCCATGAACTGATTGCCGCGTCTGAACAATCCGGTGACCGCGCATGGCGCTTACCGCTGGGTGACGAGTATCAGGAACAGCTGGAGTCCAATTTTGCCGATATGGCGAACATTGGCGGTCGTCCTGGTGGGGCGATTACCGCAGGTTGCTTCCTGTCACGCTTTACCCGTAAGTATAACTGGGCGCACCTGGATATTGCAGGAACCGCCTGGCGTTCTGGTAAAGCAAAAGGCGCAACCGGTCGTCCGGTAGCGTTGCTGGCACAGTTCCTGTTAAACCGCGCTGGGTTTAACGGCGAAGAGTAAGTTTGCGTTTTACCCTCACCCTAACCCTCTCCCTAAGGGAGAGGGAACCGATCGAGCGCAATAGAAATTCATTGCTCATCTTTCAGGGTGAGGAATGCAGCAATATTTAAATCCACCACAAGAAGCCCCATATATGAAAAACGCAACGTTCTACCTTCTGGACAATGACACCACCGTCGATGGCTTAAGCGCCGTTGAGCAACTGGTGTGTGAAATTGCCGCAGAACGTTGGCGCAGCGGTAAGCGCGTACTCATCGCCTGTGAAGATGAAAAGCAGGCTTACCGGCTGGATGAAGCCCTGTGGGCGCGTCCGGCAGAAAGCTTTGTTCCGCATAATTTAGCGGGAGAAGGACCGCGCGGCAGTGCGCCGGTGGAGATCGCCTGGCCGCAAAAACGCAGCAGCAGCCCGCGCGATATATTGATTAGTCTGCGAACAAGCTTTGCAGATTTTGCCACCGCTTTCACAGAAGTGGTAGACTTCGTTCCTTATGAAGATTCTCTGAAACAACTGGCGCGCGAACGCTATAAAGCCTACCGCGTGGCTGGTTTCAACCTGAATACGGCAACCTGGAAATAATGGAAAAGACATACAACCCACAAGATATCGAACAGCCGCTTTACGAGCACTGGGAAAAGCAGGGCTACTTTAAGCCTAATGGCGATGAAAGCCAGGAAAGTTTCTGCATCATGATCCCGCCGCCGAACGTCACCGGCAGTTTGCATATGGGTCACGCCTTCCAGCAAACCATCATGGATACCATGATCCGCTATCAGCGCATGCAGGGCAAAAACACCCTGTGGCAGGTCGGTACTGACCACGCCGGGATCGCTACCCAGATGGTCGTTGAGCGCAAGATTGCCGCAGAAGAAGGTAAAACCCGTCACGACTACGGCCGCGAAGCTTTCATCGACAAAATCTGGGAATGGAAAGCGGAATCTGGCGGCACCATTACCCGTCAGATGCGCCGTCTCGGCAACTCCGTCGACTGGGAGCGTGAACGCTTCACCATGGACGAAGGCCTGTCCAATGCGGTGAAAGAAGTTTTCGTTCGTCTGTATAAAGAAGACCTGATTTACCGTGGCAAGCGCCTGGTAAACTGGGACCCGAAACTGCGTACCGCTATTTCTGACCTGGAAGTGGAAAACCGCGAATCGAAAGGTTCGATGTGGCACATCCGCTATCCGCTGGCTGACGGCGCGAAAACCGCAGACGGTAAAGATTATCTGGTGGTTGCGACCACTCGCCCGGAAACCCTGCTGGGCGATACCGGTGTAGCTGTTAACCCGGAAGATCCGCGTTACAAAGATCTGATTGGCAAATATGTCATTCTGCCGCTGGTTAACCGTCGTATTCCGATCGTTGGCGACGAACACGCCGACATGGAAAAAGGCACCGGCTGCGTGAAGATCACACCGGCGCACGACTTTAACGACTATGAAGTCGGTAAACGTCACGCCCTGCCGATGATCAACATCCTGACCTTTGACGGTGATATCCGTGAAAGCGCCCAGGTGTTCGATACCAAAGGTAACGAATCTGACGTTTATTCCAGCGAGATCCCGGCAGAGTTCCAGAAACTCGAGCGTTTTGCTGCACGTAAAGCAGTCGTTGCTGCGGTTGATGCACTCGGCCTGCTGGAAGAAATTAAACCGCACGACCTGACCGTTCCTTACGGCGACCGTGGCGGCGTGGTTATCGAACCGATGCTGACCGACCAGTGGTACGTGCGTGCCGATGTACTGGCGAAACCGGCAGTTGAAGCGGTTGAGAACGGCGACATTCAGTTCGTACCGAAGCAGTACGAAAACATGTACTTCTCCTGGATGCGCGATATTCAGGACTGGTGTATCTCTCGTCAGCTGTGGTGGGGTCACCGTATCCCGGCATGGTATGACGAAGCGGGTAATGTTTATGTTGGCCGCAACGAAGAAGAAGTGCGCAAGGAAAATAACCTCGGTGCCAACGTTGCCCTGCGTCAGGACGAAGACGTTCTCGACACCTGGTTCTCTTCTGCACTGTGGACCTTCTCTACCCTTGGCTGGCCGGAAAATACCGACGCCCTGCGTCAGTTCCACCCAACCAGCGTGATGGTATCTGGTTTCGACATCATCTTCTTCTGGATTGCCCGCATGATCATGATGACCATGCACTTCATCAAAGATGAAAATGGCAAACCGCAGGTGCCGTTCCACACTGTTTACATGACCGGTCTGATTCGTGACGACGAAGGTCAGAAGATGTCCAAATCCAAGGGTAACGTTATTGACCCGCTGGATATGGTTGACGGTATTTCGCTGCCAGAACTGCTGGAAAAACGCACCGGCAATATGATGCAGCCGCAGCTGGCGGACAAAATCCGTAAGCGCACCGAGAAACAGTTCCCGAACGGCATTGAGCCGCACGGCACCGATGCCCTGCGCTTCACCCTGGCGGCGCTGGCGTCTACCGGTCGTGACATCAACTGGGATATGAAGCGTCTGGAAGGCTACCGTAACTTCTGTAACAAGCTGTGGAACGCCAGCCGCTTTGTGCTGATGAACACAGAAGGTCAGGATTGCGGCTTCAACGGCGGCGAAATGACGCTATCGCTGGCGGACCGCTGGATTCTGGCGGAGTTCAACCAGACTATCAAAGCGTACCGCGAAGCGCTGGACAGCTTCCGCTTCGATATCGCCGCAGGCATTTTGTATGAGTTCACCTGGAACCTGTTCTGCGACTGGTATCTGGAGCTGACCAAGCCGGTAATGAACGGTGGAACAGAAGCCGAACTGCGCGGTACTCGCCATACGCTGGTGACTGTACTGGAAGGTCTGCTGCG
Organism: Shigella sp. FJ200513; assembly: GCF_040495915.1. Classification (NCBI taxonomy): domain Bacteria; kingdom Pseudomonadati; phylum Pseudomonadota; class Gammaproteobacteria; order Enterobacterales; family Enterobacteriaceae; genus Shigella; species Shigella sp. FJ200513. The sequence goes on from NZ_JBDYCV010000087.1 coordinate 11,283, forward strand.
CCTCGCGCATCCGATCATTCCGTTCATCACCGAAACCATCTGGCAGCGTGTGAAAGTACTTTGCGGTATCACTGCCGACACCATCATGCTGCAGCCGTTCCCGCAGTATGATGCATCTCAGGTTGATGAAGCCGCACTGGCCGACACCGAGTGGCTGAAACAGGCGATCGTTGCTGTACGTAACATCCGTGCAGAAATGAACATCGCGCCGGGCAAACCGCTGGAGCTGCTGCTGCGTGGTTGCAGCGCGGATGCAGAACGTCGCGTAAATGAAAACCGTGGCTTCCTGCAAACGCTGGCGCGTCTGGAAAGCATCACCGTGCTGCCTGCCGATGACAAAGGTCCGGTTTCCGTTACCAAGATCATCGACGGCGCAGAGCTGCTGATCCCGATGGCTGGCCTCATCAACAAAGAAGATGAGCTGGCGCGCCTGGCGAAAGAAGTGGCGAAGATCGAAGGTGAAATCAGCCGCATCGAGAACAAGCTGGCAAATGAAGGCTTTGTCGCCCGCGCACCGGAAGCGGTTATCGCGAAAGAGCGTGAGAAGCTGGAAGGTTATGCAGAAGCGAAAGCCAAGCTGATTGAACAGCAGGCTGTTATCGCCGCACTGTAATCAACACAGTGATGAAAACGAAGGCCGGAGCATGCTCCGGCCTTTTTTATCTCTTACAGAAATGGTAAAGAAGGCATAACTCCCCGAGAAATACTGGCTAAGAAGCCTTTATCTGGTTGTTCTTCTTTATTGATTAAAGGAAGGTCATCCAAATCGCCCAGCAAATACGTATTTTTTGCCTGCCAGTCAATCATCCATATTTTCAGCAGTGGGTAAGCCAGACCACCCGTAATCCCGGATATCACCACCAACGCACACATGCGATAAAGCATACCGTGGTACGTTAAAGTTGAGCGAAAACGAATACGCCCATCATTCAGTGACAGGTTGCTCATAAAATGATTTCGCAACGACACCGTTAAATAACTGGTGCTAACAGCAATCCCAAAATAATAAATTAACTGCGCGATTATCATTTTACGTTGCATTTCCATAAATTGCTGTAAATTCTCAATATCATCATTTGCATACCCAGAACTATCATACTCATTTAATATTTGATCGAAGATAATATAACCAGCAACAGCGAGAAAAGGTAATAAAGCTAAAAATGCGAGGATGGCATATTTTATACAATACGCAGTATCTAATTTCACCTTGAAACGATGTATACCGAAACTGGTATTGCTCCAGAGAAAACTCATTACCAGGCTATATAAAGTACCATTAAAAATACCAATGGAAACAATACCAACTATTGCCATCAGAACCACAGATATAATAACACTACTTGAACTATTGGCATGTAGCATCTTTGTCGAGATAAAGAAAACAGTCCCCATCCCAATGGCCATTAAAATCGGCAAGAAAAAGGTTACCCACCAGAACCCTTTCAAAGAGCAATTAAAACTAAATCTTACGCCGTTGAGACTGGTCATTAAGGCCTGATAACGCAGTCCTTTTGCTGCCATAAATATAAGCAAAACCAACAGTAACAAAGTCAAAACACAGCCAACAAGCGGCATATCTGCTGACACTGTCATTAAGATTGCGAAATAGAAAAAAACAAAAACAAGACAACTAACAAAAACATTCCCACCGGTAATTCCATAAGAAAATCGTTGTCCGTTAACTTCCATATTAGCATAAAGATAACGCTTACATTTCATTAATGCCCATGGTAAATAGATACCTAGCGTTATAATCGTTAACAACACATTCACCACACAAATAAGAAAATATCTCTCACCTGTACCATGAAAAACAAAAGAATGGGACGGAACATCCATTTCATTAATAACTTGAGCCATAAAAATCCCCTGAATTAAAAAATCCATTGATATAATTTATAGATACAGACAGTAAAATGTTCTGCCACGTTACAATACTCTTATCAGTAATAGGCTGGCAAAAACTTTATTGCTTTATAAGACGCTTGCGCACGTAAGAAGAGAGTGGTATTAAACAAATGTATAATTACTTTATTTTTATTGGGTTAAACTATGAATAACATTGCGCCGCAATCACCTGTAATGCGTCGCCTGACGCTGCAGGATAATCCTGCTATCGCCAGCGTCATCCGTCAGGTTTACGCAGAGTATGGTCTTACCGCCGATAAAGGCTACACCGTTGCCGATCCGAATCTCGACGAACTGTATCAAGTGTACAGCCAGCCTGGCCATGCTTATTGGGTGGTTGAATACAATGGCGAAGTGGTCGGCGGCGGCGGGATTGCGCCATTAACAGGTAGTGAAGCGGACATTTGCGAACTGCAGAAAATGTACTTTCTTCCCGCTATTCGCGGTAAAGGGCTAGCGAAAAAACTGGCCTTAATGGCGATGGAGCAGGCACGAGAGATGGGCTTCAAACGCTGCTATCTGGAAACGACCGCTTTTTTAAAGGAAGCCATTGCGCTTTATGAGCATTTGGGCTTTGAGCATATCGACTATGCGCTTGGCTGCACGGGCCATGTCGATTGTGAAGTGCGGATGCTACGCGAACTCTAAAAAAATGCCCGCTAGTATGTGCTATCGGGCATTTTAATCAATTAATTAGTGGCGAACCCCGTCATCGTCTTCATCGACAAAATCTTCATCGTCGCCATCTTCGCCGTTAGGATCTTCAAAGTAAGTGCCCCAACCGTCGTACTCAACGTCAAATTTCTCCGCCAGCGTCATCAGTTGTTCAACCTGGGCATCGATCAGATCGGCATTCAACGCGCACTCGCTGAGGATGTCGCAGCAAATCACGATATCACCATCTTCAACTTCCAGCTCTTCTGGATCGGTCACTTCGTAACCGAGTTTAAACGCTTCAACTGCCGCTTTTTCCAGAGTTTCCAGATCGTCTGCGGAAAGATGGTGTTCGATGGTGTACAGCGCGTCCGGATCGCTGCCATCTTCCAGTAATTCTTCAATAATCAAACGTGTTTCTTCACGCTGTTCTTCCAGTTGTTCCGGGTTTGCCATGGCTCATTCCTCTTAATGTCCTGCCGATACTCTTATTGTCACACACCACTGACATTGCCTCCACCTTTGTGACAAAGATTTATGCTTTAGACTTGCAAATGAATAATAATACACATAAATTGAGTTTTAATTCATTGAGGCGTTAGCCACAGGAGGGATCTATGTCCGGGTTTTATCATAAGCATTTCCTGAAATTACTCGATTTCACGCCAGCTGAACTCAACAGCCTGCTGCAGTTAGCCGCGAAGCTGAAAGCTGATAAGAAAAGCGGTAAAGAAGAAGCCAAACTCACTGGTAAAAACATCGCGCTCATCTTCGAAAAAGACTCGACTCGTACCCGATGCTCTTTCGAAGTTGCCGCATATGACCAGGGGGCTCGCGTTACTTATCTTGGCCCAAGCGGTAGTCAGATTGGTCATAAAGAGTCGATTAAAGACACTGCCCGCGTGCTTGGTCGCATGTATGACGGTATTCAGTATCGCGGCTATGGTCAGGAGATTGTCGAAACACTGGCGGAATACGCTGGCGTGCCGGTATGGAACGGCCTGACCAATGAGTTTCACCCCACGCAGTTGCTGGCGGATCTCCTCACCATGCAGGAGCATTTACCCGGTAAAGCATTCAACGAAATGACGCTGGTCTATGCAGGTGACGCACGTAACAACATGGGCAATTCGATGCTCGAAGCTGCGGCGCTTACCGGTCTGGATTTGCGTCTGGTCGCGCCACAGGCATGCTGGCCAGAAGCTGCGCTGGTTACGGAATGCCGCGCCCTGGCACAACAAAATGGCGGGAATATTACGCTGACGGAAGATGTAGCTAAAGGAGTTGAAGGTGCTGACTTTATCTATACCGATGTATGGGTGTCGATGGGTGAAGCAAAAGAAAAATGGGCTGAACGCATTGCATTACTGCGTGATTATCAGGTGAACAGCAAGATGATGCAGTTGACCGGTAACCCGGAGGTCAAATTCCTCCATTGCCTGCCCGCGTTTCATGACGACCAAACGACGCTTGGCAAAAAAATGGCGGAAGAGTTTGGCCTACATGGCGGAATGGAAGTGACTGATGAGGTCTTCGAATCTGCCGCCAGCATTGTATTTGATCAGGCGGAAAACCGCATGCATACCATCAAAGCGGTGATGGTCGCGACGCTCAGTAAATTAAATAATTAATATCTCTATAAAGATGGGTAATGCTGCCAACTTACTGATTTAGTGTATGATGGTGATTTTAAGGTGCTTGCGTGGCTTCCATTTCCATCA
>NZ_JBDYCV010000088.1:0-15500 GCF_040495915.1 Shigella sp. FJ200513
CGGTGGAGCTGCATGACAAGGTCATCGGGCATTATCTGAACATAAAACACTATCAGTAAGTTGGAGTCATTACCCGTTTTTGACTTAAATAGCAATTTACCCGCCAATTCTTGTTGAACATCTATACTTTTTTTGTATTTTTATGCGATTCATTGATTTCTGCTGTACGTGCAGGAAGGAATCGCAGAGCAACAGTGAAAGAATATGGTTGCTAATGATTTTATTTGATTGATTTCTTTATTGAAAATCAACAATGTGCTTAAAAATCATTCGGGTCGGATTGCCGCGAAAGAAGTGATACACTAGCGCGTCAATATCAGTGCGGTATCAGTATTCAGGTAGCTGTTGAGCCTGGGGCGGTAGCGTGCTTTTTCTGCTTCACCTTAATCGGATAATCTCAACAAAAAGAGTTACTTGTGGATAAGCCATTTCGAAGAATTTTGCTCATTAAGATGCGTTTTCATGGGGATATGTTATTAACTACTCCCGTCATTAGTTCTCTGAAAAAAAATTACCCTGACGCAAAAATCGATGTGCTGCTTTATCAGGACACCATCCCGATCCTGTCTGAAAATCCAGAGATTAACGCGCTCTACGGCATAAAAAATAAAAAAGCAAAAGCCTCAGAAAAAATTGCCAACTTTTTTCATCTCATCAAGGTATTACGTGCCAATAAGTATGACCTTATCGTCAATCTTACCGATCAATGGATGGTTGCTATACTGGTTCGCTTATTAAATGCTCGTGTGAAAATTTCCCAGGATTATCATCATCGGCAGTCTGCTTTTTGGCGTAAAAGTTTCACCCATTTGGTGCCGTTGCAGGGTGGAAATGTGGTGGAAAGTAACTTATCCGTGCTGACACCATTGGGACTTGATTCGTTGGTGAAGCAGACAACCATGAGTTACCCGCCTGCAAGCTGGAAACGTATGCGTCGCGAACTTGATCACGCTGGTGTTGGACAAAATTATGTGGTTATCCAACCTACGGCGCGGCAAATCTTCAAATGCTGGGACAACGCCAAGTTTTCCGCTGTGATTGATGCCTTACATGCTCGTGGTTATGAAGTCGTTCTGACGTCCGGCCCAGATAAAGACGATCTGGCCTGCGTCAATGAAATTGCGCAGGGATGCCAGACGCCACCAGTAACGGCGCTGGCTGGAAAGGTGACCTTCCCGGAACTTGGTGCGTTAATCGATCATGCGCAGCTGTTTATTGGCGTTGATTCCGCACCGGCGCATATTGCCGCTGCAGTTAATACGCCGCTGATATCGCTGTTTGGCGCAACAGATCATATTTTCTGGCGTCCCTGGTCAAATAACATGATTCAATTCTGGGCGGGAGATTACCGGGAAATGCCAACGCGCGATCAGCGTGACCGAAATGAGATGTATCTTTCGGTTATTCCGGCGGCAGATGTCATTGCTGCTGTCGATAAATTACTGCCCTCCTCCACGACAGGTACGTCGTTATGATCGTTGCTTTTTGTTTATATAAATATTTTCCCTTTGGCGGTTTGCAGCGCGATTTTATGCGTATTGCTCAGACAGTCGCCGCCCGAGGTCATCATGTTCGGGTTTATACCCAGTCGTGGGAAGGCGAATGCCCTGATGTATTTGAAGTGATCAAAGTGCCGGTTAAATCGCATACCAATCACGGGCGCAATGCGGAGTATTTTGCCTGGGTGCAAAAACATTTACGCGAACATCCCGTCGATAAAGTCGTTGGATTCAACAAAATGCCGGGGCTGGACGTTTATTATGCCGCTGATGTTTGTTATGCCGAGAAAGTAGCGCAGGAAAAAGGCTTTTTCTATCGCCTGACGTCACGTTATCGCCATTATGCCGCCTTTGAGCGGGCAACCTTCGAACAGGGCAAGCCGACACAGCTGCTGATGCTGACAGATAAGCAAATCGCCGATTTCCAGAAACATTATCAGACTGAAGCGGAGCGTTTTCATATTCTGCCACCGGGGATTTATCCTGATCGTAAATATAGCCAGCAGCCAGCCAATAGCCGTGAAATCTTCCGTAAGAAGAATGGAATAACCGAACAACAATATTTATTGTTGCAGGTCGGTTCAGACTTCACGCGTAAAGGTGCCGATCGTTCCATTGAAGCACTTGCTTCGTTACCGGATTCGCTGCGCCACAACACATTGCTATATGTTGTTGGGCAGGATAAACCGCGAAAATTTGAGGCACTGGCAGAAAAACGCGGCGTGCGCAGTAATGTTCACTTCTTCTCGGGGCGCAACGATGTCTCGGAATTAATGGCGGCGGCGGATTTATTACTGCATCCTGCCTACCAGGAAGCGGCGGGAATTGTGCTGCTGGAAGCGATTACTGCAGGATTACCGGTACTAACAACTGCCGTTTGTGGCTATGCGCATTATATTGTCGACGCTAATTGCGGCGAGGCTATTGCTGAGCCATTCCGCCAGGAAACATTGAATGAGATTTTACGCAAAGCGTTAACGCAATCTTCATTGCGCCAGGCTTGGGCGGAAAATGCGCGACATTATGCTGATACACAAGATTTATACAGTCTGCCAGAGAAAGCGGCGGATATCATAACGGGTGGTCTGGATGGTTGAACTTAAAGAGCCGTTTGCCACGTTATGGCGCGGCAAAGATCCTTTTGAGGAAGTTAAAACCTTGCAGGGTGAGGTATTTCGTGAACTGGAAACTCGCCGTACTCTGCGCTTTGAAATGGCGGGAAAAAGCTATTTTCTCAAATGGCATCGCGGCACGACCCTGAAAGAGATAATCAAAAATTTACTCTCATTGCGGATGCCAGTATTAGGCGCAGACCGCGAATGGAATGCGATTCATCGACTGCGGGATGTCGGCGTTGATACTATGTATGGGGTGGCATTCGGCGAAAAAGGCATGAATCCGCTGACCAGAACCTCGTTTATTATTACCGAAGATCTGACACCAACCATCAGTCTGGAAGATTACTGTGCTGACTGGGCGACCAACCCACCAGATGTTCGCGTAAAGCGTATGCTTATTAAGCGTGTCGCGACGATGGTGCGCGATATGCATGCTGCGGGCATTAACCATCGTGACTGTTATATCTGTCATTTCCTGCTGCACTTGCCTTTTTCCGGTAAGGAAGAGGAGTTAAAAATTTCGGTAATTGACCTACACCGGGCGCAGCTTCGCACGCGCGTTCCAGGTCGTTGGCGCGATAAAGATCTTATAGGGCTTTATTTTTCTTCAATGAATATTGGCCTGACTCAGCGGGATATCTGGCGCTTTATGAAGGTGTATTTTGCCGCCCCGCTTAAAGACATTCTCAAGCAGGAACAAGGACTGCTGTCGCAAGCAGAAGCAAAAGCCACAAAAATCAGGGAAAGAACGATTCGAAAATCGTTGTAACCCGTAACTTATTTTTGCCAAAATTTTGGATACAGAATAAATATGTCTCAACTCAATGATAGTGACATCATCCTTTTTGAGTATAATTTTCATTATCAAAATATAAGATCTAAAAATACTCTTGATATAGCATTTGGTATTGACAGAAATTTTCTTTTTGGATGTGGTGTAGCCATCGCATCTATTCTATTAAACAATAGAGAAATCTCTTGTGAATTTCATATTTTCACAGATTATATCAGTGATAAAGACAAATTATATTTTTCTGATTTAGCAAAACAATATAATTCAAGAATTAATATTTATGTTATCAATTGTGATAAGCTGAAGTCATTACCAAGCACGAAAAACTGGACTTACGCAACATATTTTCGATTTATAATTGCAGATTATTTCTATCATAAACATGAAAAAATACTATATCTTGATGCAGATATTGCTTGCAAGGGTAGTATTAAAGAACTCTTAGATTATCAATTTTCTACTAATGAAATTGCCGCAGTTGTAGCTGAAAGAGATATTGAATGGTGGCAAAATCGAGCCTCGGTATTAACTACACCACAGTTAGCTTCTGGATATTTCAATGCTGGTTTTTTACTGATAAATATTGATGAGTGGAATCTAAATAACATTTCGTCAAAAGCTATTGAAATGTTGCGTGACCCAGATTGGGTAAGTAAAATCACCCACCTTGATCAAGATGTACTGAATGTATTATTGAATGGTAAAGTGAAGTTTATTTCGGAGAAATATAATACCCGATATAGTATTAACTATGAATTAAAAGACAAAGTTGATAATCCAGTCAATGATGACACCGTGTTTATACACTATGTGGGACCTACAAAACCCTGGCATGAGTGGGCTGATTATCCGGTTTCACGTAGTTTTTTGATCGCCAAAGCAGCTTCTCCGTGGAGTAAAGAAGATTTACTTAAACCTGTAAATAGCAATCAGTATCGGTATTGTGCAAAACATAAATTTAAACAAAAGCATTATATGGCAGGCATTTTTAATTATTTAAAGTATTATAAAGAAAAATGCTTCTAAAGATTTAAGGTTAAAATAATTCATTATGATATATAATAAAACGATAAATGGGTTGAAAGTTTTCATAAAAGATAATGATCCCTTTTATGAGCAAGTTCTAAATGACTTTTTAACTTGCAGGGTTAAAACATTAAAAGTTTTTCGTTCTATTGATGATACTAAAGTCATTCTTATTGACACTGCTCGTGGACCTCTTGTACTTAAAGTTTATGCGCCAAAGCATAAAATGACCGAACGTTTCTTAAAATCTTGCATAAAAAAAGATTATTATGAAAATTTAATTTATCAAACCGATCGGGTACGTGGTGAAGGCATCCAATCAATTAATGACTATTTTTTGCTAGCTGAACGTAAAACATTAAATTTCGCTCATTATTATATTATGCTCATTGAGTATATTGAAGGTGTCGGGTTAAATGAGTATTTGGAAATTTCTGAAGATCTGAAGGATCAATTATCAGAATCGATAAAAGAGTTGCATCAGCATGGAATGGTGTCTGGCGATCCTCATAAAGGAAATTTTATAGTATCCGAAAAAGGTTTAAGACTAATTGACCTTTCAGGTAAAAAAACAACCGCTGTTTTAAAAGCAAAAGATCGCATTGATCTTGAACGGCACTATAATATAAAAAATGAATTGAAAGACTTTGGCTATACATATCTTATATTCAAAAAGAAAATTAAAAAAGTAATCAGGGATGTAAAAGTCAAACTAGGATTGAAGAGCAAATAATGATTATGATGAAGGGTAATTAAATTGGATTTTAAACATCTTACTCAATTTAAAGATATAATTGAACTGGACAAGCGCCCCGTTAAACTTGATGAACGGGAAACGTTTAATGTCTCATGGGGTATTGATGAGAACTACCAGGTTGGGGCTGCGATTTCAATTGCTTCAATTCTTGAAAAGAATAAACAAAACAAATTTACCTTTCACATAATCGCTGATTACTTAGACAAAGAGTATATTGAATTATTATCACAATTAGCAACGAAGTATCAAACAGTAATTAAATTATATCATATTGATTCTGAGCCATTGAAGGCGCTACCTCAATCAAATATCTGGCCAGTATCTATTTATTATCGTTTGCTTTCATTTGATTATTTTTCTGCGCGATTGGATTCATTATTATATCTTGATGCTGATATCGTCTGTAAGGGTTCATTGAACGAGTTAATAGCATTAGAGTTTAAAGATGAATATGGGGCAGTGGTAATTGATGTAGATGCTATGCAAAGTAAAAGCGCTGAGCGTTTGTGTAATGAGGATTTTAACGGTAGCTATTTTAACTCTGGTGTAATGTATATTAATTTACGGGAATGGTTAAAACAAAGACTAACGGAAAAATTCTTTGATCTATTATCAGATGAGTCAATTATAAAAAAATTAAAGTACCCGGATCAAGATATTTTAAACTTAATGTTTCTACATCATGCTAAAATATTACCGAGAAAATATAATTGTATTTATACTATAAAGTCAGAATTTGAAGAAAAAAATAGTGAATATTACACCCGGTTTATTAATGATGACACTGTCTTCATACATTATACTGGTATAACTAAGCCATGGCATGATTGGGCGAACTACGCCTCTGCAGATTATTTTCGTAATATTTATAATATATCACCATGGAGAAATATACCTTATAAAAAAGCTGTTAAAAAACATGAGCACAAAGAAAAATATAAACACTTGCTTTACCAGAAAAAATTTCTCGATGGTGTTTTTACAGCAATTAAATATAATGTTATGAAAGGTTAATATACGAGATGGTTGATAAAATAATATTTACGGTTACTCCTATTTTTTCAATTCCTCCTCGCGGAGCGGCTGCTGTTGAAACGTGGATGTATCAGGTTGCTCAGCGTACCAATTTTCCAAATCGTATTGTTTGTATCAAAAATCCAGGATACTCAAATTACACCTTTGTTAATGATAATTGTAGTATTCATAGGGTTGGATTCAGTCGCATATATAAGCGGTTATTTCAAAAATGGACAAGACTTGATCCTCTTCCATATTCACAGAGAATATTGAATATTGCACATGATTTTCCTATAACGAAAGAAAGTGTTATTGTAGTTCATAATAGCATGAAGCTATACACTCAAATTCGTAAGCTAGCTCCTCAGGCAAGAGTGGTTATACATATGCATAATGCATTTGAACCAAAATTGCTTGAGCAAAATGTTAAAATGATAGTCCCTAGTTTATACTTGAAAAAGTATTACCAATCTTATTTAGCAAATGCAGATATTGAGATTGTACCAAATGGAATTGATTTAGAAACCTATCAATCTAATTTTCAGCCGATCACTAGAAGCGAACTTAATATCTCTCCTGAAGAGAAAATTATTTTTTATGCTGGGCGTATCGTCCCTGACAAAGGCATATTGCTGTTGATGCAATCATTCGAAAAATTGGCCGCTGCTCACAAAAATTTAAAATTAGTTGTGATTGGTGATTATACAGAAATGAGTAAAAGTGACAAAGGTGCATATCAACGCAATGTCAGGGAAATTGCAAAACGTTTGAAGGATCGTTGCATTATGTTAGGAAGCATACCGCCTGAAAAGATGTATTGTTATTACCCACTGGCAGATTTAGTCGTCATTCCTTCCCAGTTCCAGGAACCATTTTGCATGGTGGCAATTGAAGCTATGGGTGCTGGTAAGCCTGTTTTAGTGAGTACGCGTGGGGGGATGACGGAATTTGTCAAAGAAAATACTACGGGATTCCATTTAAAAGAACCTATGACTGCAGACTCCATAAGCAGCGATATTTTAAAAACGTTAGCGAATCCTGAATTAACAGCAGTTGCAAAGCAAGGTCAGGACTTTGTGTTTGATCACTACAGTTGGGATGGCGTAACTCAAAGATTCGAAGAGGTTATTCATAATTGGTTTGAATAAATAAAAAGGCCGCATTATGCAGCCTTTTTTATTTTTTACTTGTTTTTCATCGCTAATAATAAGCCGGCGTAAACGCCTAATAAATTTGGTTCAATTTGTTCTACGTTTCCACGGATAACAAAATAACCTATAAAAGATAGTAAGATTATATAATATGCATTATATGGTGAGCGATATTTATTCTTGACGCCATTTTTTATACACTCTTTCAATATTGCACAGTATAGCATCATAAGACTTACCAGCCCTAATAAACCAGTGCCAAACCAGATGAATAGCGCAAAATTATGTGGCCCTATTGATTGTCTAAAGGTCCATTCTGGATAATCAATGACACGTTTATTATAGACATCTTTATATGCAACGTTACCGTAACCATAACCAATAACAGGATTTTCTAATATTAGATCGAGTGCGCTGCCTTGAGTACCATTTGCATAGCGATAAGAACTATTAGTTTGTTGAAGTTTATACGTTAGCTTTGCGGTCATCTCCTTATGTGTGAAAATAACCGACAATGCAATGATGGAAACCATTACTCCTACTAATAGTAACTTCCATTGTTTAAACATCAGAATCCATATTAATCCAATGACTAACACGGAAAGCCAGGCCCCTCTGGATAAAGTTCCTAATATCAGAAAAATAAAAATAACGCTTAGAACCACAAAAGAAATGCGGTATTTTGCTGATTTGATAAGCCAGAGATTTAACAATGCAGGGAATAAAAAGACCATCGAGTCAGAAATGCTACGGTGTCTATAATCTGCGAATGGCATTATCCCTTGTTGATAGTCCTTATAATAGGTAATCAATTCAGAAAAACAGCGTAAGCCCAACGCACTAATAAATGAGAAGAAAACGATTTTTTCGACATCTTCTCTTTTCTCGTCTCTCAATATGACCGGTATTGCTATTGTGCATAGTAAAGTATTCTCAATAATAGCTTTGAAAACTTCCTTCATGCTAGCACCTGCATCAGGGGATTGAAGAAGTGACAGCAATGCAGCAATAGTTAATATGGCAACACTACCAAAAAGAAATGTTTTAAATAGTGAGAGATAGTGTTTTGGCCGTTTGCAGAGATAGACGATTGTCGTTATTGTCATAAGAATAACAATAAGATGTTTATACCTTGTAATCCCACCCAAAAAATAGGTGGTAATGAATAAGAATACGAGAGCTCTGTTCCAGTACGCTATCCAGTTTTTTTTCTCGAGAGAGAAAAATAATGTTGAGGTCATCTTATCTCCGATGTCAACTTATTGGTTATTATTTCAAGATTTAAATTTTGAAAAACGGTTTGAGCTGGCAAATCTGCAAGAGACATACTTGTAGAACGACACTCTACTTGATTCTTCCCATACCCACCAATTAATCCCGGATCGGTTGGTCCATAAACCGTGATATTGGGTCTATCCAGTGCCGCCGTTAAATGGCTTAACCCCGTATCCACCGACACTACAAATTTAGCCCCGGCCAGCACGCGGGCAACGCCTTCCAGACTCATCTTCGGCAATACTTCAACATAAGCAAATCCTTCCGCCAGTCGTTTCGCCCGTTCTTCCTCATGCGGCGCGCCCCACGGAAGTTTAATCCGTATTCCTGAATCAGCCAGTAAACCAATCAATTCTCGCCAGTGTTCTTCCGGCCAGTGTTTATCATCACGGGTCGTCGCATGAAGAAATACGGCATATTCGCCAGCATCTGTAGGCAGGTTCGTCAGAAAATGCTGTGCGATAGCATAATCGCCCTGGGTTTGCGGTTTGCTATAGCCCAAACTTTTGGCAAACAGTTCGCGGGTGCGTTCTACGGCGTGCTGCTGTTTTGCAATATGATGCTTACAATTGTAAAACAGGCTGGCTAAAGGTTCGCGAGCGGTTTGCCAGTCCAATCCATGCTTTACGCCATGCGCCAGACGTGTCACCAGTGCCGCGCTTTTTACCAGCCCCTGAGCGTCGATAACTGCGTCATAGTTCTCTGCTTGTAGCGCTTCACGAAACGCTTTGCGTTCAGCTTTTATGGGGGCCGAGAACCAGGCTTTACGCCAGCGACGTATTGCCACAGGAATAACTCGCTCAACGGCAGCGTGCCAGGAAGGAATCTGTGCGAACCCTTCTTCCACCACCCAGTCAAACTTAATCCCTGGGATTGCCTGCTGGGCATCAGTGAGTGCGGGCAACGTATGGAGAACATCGCCCATCGACGATGTTTTAACGATCAAAACCCGCATCCGTCAGGCTTCCTCTTGTAACAATAGCGCGTTGAGTTCTTCCAGTACGCGCTGGGGAGTAATGTCGATCAAGCTCTGGTGATAACCCTCCGCAGCGTCACCTTTACGCACTTTGTGATAGCCGGTAATCAGACGGATCACGCGCGCTTTATGGGATAGCGGCGGTGTGAAGTCCGGGCTACTTGGACCATACAGGGCAACCAGCGGACGATTGAGCGCCGCCGCAACGTGCATCAGGCCAGAATCGTTAGTGACAATGGCTTTACAGGCTGCAATCAAGATAACCGCTTGATCAAGCTGTGTTTCCCCCGCCAGGTTCCGACACCATGCCTGCTGCTCGGTATTCAAAGCGGCAAGAATCTCATTGCCCGCTTCATGATCTTTCGCAGAGCCAAACAGAACCACCTGATAACCTTCATCAATCAGCTGCTTTGCCAGTTCCGCATAGTGGTAGTGTGGCCAGCGTTTTGCCGGACCAAACTCCGCACCCGGGCAAAAGCCAATCATCGGACGTTCTGATGAAAGCGAAAATTGATTACAGGTATATGATTTTTCACCTTCGCTCACCTGCAACTGCGGCCATAACAATGGCTGCGGCAGATCTTGTGCGGTACGCATAATGCCTTTGTCATAGGCCAGCGCGACATAGCGTTCCACCATTAGCGGCCAGGCTTCTTTATCGAGCACGCGTACATCGTTGAGTAAACCGTAGCGCATCTCGCCGCGCCAGCCGGTGCGATGAGGAATACCCGCGAAGAAAGGCACTAATGCAGATTTGAAGGAGTTTGGTAAGACGTAGGCGCGGTCGTAGCGCTTTTCACGCAGGCTATGACCCAGTTTGCGGCGTTCGCCGATTTCCAGCGCTCCGTGACCGAGAGGCATAGGGATAGCTTCGTTAACTTCCGGCATCCGCGATAATAATGGACGGCACCATGCCGGTGCCATCACATCGATTATCGCCTGGGGATAGCGCGCCTGGAGCGTGCGATAGAGACTTTGCGACATCATCATGTCGCCAACCCAAGACGGGCCGATCACCAGTATTTTCATGCAGAGCTCTTATGCGTCGCGATTCAGCCAGGCCATGTATTCCGTTACACCTTCAGCAACGGTTTTGAACGGTTTGTCGTAACCCGCCGCGCGCAGATTTGTCAGATCTGCCTGAGTGAACGCCTGGTAGCGGCCTTTCAGCTTATCCGGGAACGGAATGTATTCGATCTGGCCTTTCTTGTGATAAGCCAGCGTAGCATCTGCTACTGCCTGGAAGGATTCTGCACGACCGGTGCCGAGGTTGAAGATACCGGAAACGCCATTTTCCAGGAACCACAGGTTTACATCTGCCACGTCGCCCACATAGACGAAGTCACGTTTGAAGTTCTCGCTACCTTCGAACAGCTTCGGTGATTCACCGTTATTAAGCTGGGTGTTGAGATGGAAAGCGACGCTCGCCATGCTGCCTTTATGGCCTTCACGCGGTCCATAAACGTTGAAATAGCGGAAGCCAACAATCTGCGAGTTCGCTTCTGGCAGGATTTGACGAACATATTCATCAAACAGGAATTTTGAGTAACCGTAGACATTCAACGGTTTTTCGTACTCGCGGGATTCAATAAAGTCGGAGGTGCGTCCGCCGTAGGTGGCTGCGGAAGAGGCATACAGGAACGGGATTTCGCGCTCCAGACAGTAGTGCAGCAGCTCTTTGGAGTATTGATAGTTGTTATCCATCATATACTTGCCATCCCACTCGGTGGTGGAAGAGCATGCGCCTTCGTGGAAAATCGCTTCGACATCACCGAACTCTTCGCCAGCCATAATCTGGATCAGGAAGTCTTCCTTATCCATATAGTCCGCGATATCCAGATCCACCAGGTTCACAAACTTGGTGCCGTCTTTCAGGTTGTCCACCACCAGAATATCGGTGATGCCTTTATCATTCAGGGCCTTAACGATGTTGCTGCCGATAAAGCCCGCGCCGCCGGTAACGATGATCATAACTGTAACCTTCGAATTATGGAGTCAGAGACAATCTCAGACACGAATGTCTGTAATCATACCATCACATCCGAATCCCTTCAGCCCTTTACATAGAGGTGCAAGGATGCTAATTGCAACAAACTAGTTTGGGTTTTAGCTAGTCCTTCATGGCGGATGTTGGTTTTGCATGTGAATAGTGCTTTAGTATCAATATTCCGATGTATGATAAATAACGGAATCATTTGAATGGATAATATACAGTATACATTCTGTTAATATTTATGATATAATTCTTTTTTTATATTAATGGTCTTATTAGTAATGAAATCATCCACCACAATTATCACTGCATATTTTGACATTGGTAGAGGGGATTGGACTGCTAATAAAGGGTTCCGTGAAAAACTAGCTCGTTCAGTTGATGTTTATTTTAGTTACTTTGAGCGTCTGGCCGCACTTGAAAATGAGATGATTATTTTCACTTCTCCCGATTTGAAACCAAGGATTGAAGCGATTCGCAACGGAAAACCAACAACGGTTATCGTTATCGATATAAAAAAGAAATTTAGATATATCAGAAGTCGTATCGAAAAAATTCAAAAAGATGAGTCATTTACAAATAGACTTGAGCCTCGACAATTAAAAAACCCAGAGTACTGGTCACCAGAGTATGTTTTGGTATGTAACCTTAAGGCCTATTTTGTAAATAAAGCTATCAACATGGGTTTAGTGAAAACGCCTCTTGTTGCGTGGATAGATTTTGGCTATTGCCGTAAGCCAAATGTAACTCGAGGATTGAAAATTTGGGATTTCCCATTTGATGAAAATAAGATGCATCTTTTCACTATAAAAAAAGGGCTTACTGTTACATCTCAACAACAGGCTTTTGATTTCATGATTGGCAATCATGTATATATTATTGGGGGCGCAATTGTTGGTTCACAGCATAAATGGAAAGAATTCTATAAATTAGTTCTGGAAAGTCAAAAAATAACACTAAACAATAACATTGTGGACGATGACCAGGGCATTTTTGTCATGTGCTATTACAAACGTTCCGATCTCTTCAACCTAAACTATCTGGGGAGAGGAAAATGGTTCGATTTGTTTCGCTGCTTCAGGAGTAACACTTTAGGGGCAAAAATGCAGGCGCTGAGAATTTTCCTTTCAAGAAAATAGGTTTCCCTCCATTAGTGGGTAGCGTTTTGATGCCAACTGAGATAGGAAAAATGATGCTTTGGCATCATTTTTTCTTTTTATATCAATGCAGTAAAATCACTCATCATTATGCTCAGCCAAAACTGTACAGTTTTTCTACTATCTGTAGGTGTTGAGAGACATCAAGATACACGTTATTTATCCTGAATTTTGCAGAAGTGTTAACGCATCATCTCGTCGCGACCTATAAGTTTGGGTAATATGTGCTGGAATTTGCCCTGTCTGGAGAATCGCAATGCGTGGAGAATTTTATCAGCAGTTAACCAACGATCTGGAAACCGCACGGGCGGAAGGGTTGTTTAAAGAAGAGCGCATTATTACGTCTGCGCAGCAAGCAGATATCACCGTGGCTGATGGAAGCCACGTCATTAACTTTTGTGCCAACAACTATCTCGGGCTGGCGAATCATCCGGATCTGATTGCGGCAGCAAAGGCGGGAATGGATTCTCACGGTTTCGGCATGGCTTCGGTGCGTTTTATTTGCGGCACTCAGGACAGCCATAAAGAGCTTGAACAAAAACTGGCGGCATTCCTGGGGATGGAAGATGCGATTCTCTACTCTTCCTGCTTTGATGCTAACGGTGGCCTGTTTGAAACGCTGCTGGGCGCGGAAGACGCCATTATCTCCGACGCACTGAACCACGCGTCTATTATTGATGGTGTGCGTCTGTGTAAAGCTAAACGCTATCGCTATGCCAACAACGATATGCAGGAGCTTGAAGCTCGTCTGAAAGAAGCGCGTGAAGCCGGTGCGCGTCATGTGCTGATTGCCACCGATGGTGTGTTCTCGATGGACGGCGTGATTGCCAATCTGAAGGGCGTTTGCGATCTGGCAGATAAATACGATGCCCTGGTGATGGTAGACGACTCCCACGCGGTCGGTTTTGTCGGTGAAAATGGTCGTGGTTCCCATGAATACTGCGATGTGATGGGGCGTGTCGACATCATCACCGGCACGCTCGGTAAAGCGCTGGGCGGGGCTTCTGGTGGTTATACCGCGGCGCGCAAAGAAGTGGTTGAGTGGCTGCGCCAGCGTTCTCGTCCGTACCTGTTCTCCAACTCGCTGGCACCAGCAATTGTCGCCGCTTCCATCAAAGTGCTGGAGATGGTTGAAGCGGGTAGCGAGTTGCGTGACCGTCTGTGGGCGAACGCGCGTCAGTTCCGTGAGCAAATGTCGGCGGCGGGCTTTACCCTGGCGGGAGCCGATCACGCCATTATTCCGGTCATGCTTGGTGATGCGGTAGTGGCGCAGAAATTTGCCCGAGAGCTGCAAAAAGAGGGCATTTACGTCACCGGTTTCTTCTATCCGGTCGTTCCGAAAGGTCAGGCGCGTATTCGTACCCAGATGTCTGCGGCGCATACCCCTGAGCAAATTACGCGTGCAGTAGAAGCATTCACGCGTATTGGTAAACAACTGGGCGTTATCGCCTGAGGATGTGAGATGAAAGCGTTATCCAAACTGAAAGCGGAAGAGGGCATCTGGATGACCGACGTCCCTGTACCGGAACTCGGGCATAACGATCTGCTGATTAAAATCCGTAAAACAGCCATCTGCGGGACTGACGTTCACATCTATAACTGGGATGAGTGGTCGCAAAAAACCATCCCGGTGCCGATGGTCGTGGGCCATGAATATGTCGGTGAAGTGGTAGGTATTGGTCAGGAAGTGAAAGGCTTCAAAATCGGCGATCGCGTTTCTGGCGAAGGCCATATCACCTGCGGTCACTGTCGCAACTGTCGTGGCGGTCGTACCCATCTGTGCCGCAACACCATTGGTGTCGGTGTTAACCGTCCGGGCTGCTTCGCCGAATATCTGGTGATTCCGGCGTTCAACGCTTTCAAAATCCCCGACAATATCTCCGACGACCTGGCTTCCATTTTTGATCCCTTCGGTAACGCCGTGCATACCGCGCTGTCGTTCGATCTGGTGGGCGAAGATGTGCTGGTTTCTGGTGCAGGTCCGATAGGTATTATGGCTGCGGCGGTGGCGAAACACGTTGGTGCACGCAATGTGGTGATCACCGATGTTAACGAATACCGCCTTGAGCTGGCGCGCAAAATGGGTATCACCCGTGCGGTTAACGTCGCGAAAGAAAACCTTAATGATGTGATGGCTGAACTGGGCATGACCGAAGGCTTTGATGTCGGTCTGGAAATGTCCGGCGCGCCGCCAGCGTTTCGTACCATGCTCGATACCATGAACCACGGCGGTCGTATTGCGATGCTGGGTATTCCACCGTCTGATATGTCTATCGACTGGACCAAAGTGATCTTTAAAGGCTTGTTCATTAAAGGCATTTACGGTCGTGAGATGTTTGAAACCTGGTACAAGATGGCGGCGCTGATTCAGTCTGGCCTCGATCTCTCGCCGATCATTACCCATCGTTTCTCTATCGATGATTTCCAGAAGGGCTTTGACGCTATGCGTTCGGGCCAGTCCGGGAAAGTTATTCTGAGCTGGGATTAACACGAACAAGGGCTGGTATTCCAGCCCTTTTATCTGAGGATAATCTGTTAATTATGTAAAATCCTGTCAGTGTAATAAAGAGTTCGTAATTGCGCTGATCTTTTATATAGCTGTTCTCATTATCTCTCTACCCTGAAGTGACTCTCTCACCTGTAAAAATAATATCTCACAGGCGGTAATGCTGCCAACTTACTGATTTAGTGTATGATGGTGATTTTAAGGTGCTTGCGTGGCTTCCATTTCCATCAGA
>NZ_JBDYCV010000089.1:0-14713 GCF_040495915.1 Shigella sp. FJ200513
CGGGTCAACATAAGAGGATGAGTCCTTAATAAAACAGGTCCTCAGAGCATACATATTCTGCGGAGCGTGCGGCAACAACAGGACGAACAGGGGCGGTTTTCAATTTGCAGCCGTCAGGCTGCCGTGGTTCGTGCGCCGATTGATGGCATTGTCGCAAACCGCAGCGCCCATACAGGCAGTTGGGTGGAAGGCGGCACATCGTTAGTTTCACTAGTACCAGTCAGTGAGTTGTGGGTTGATGCAAATTATAAAGAAAACCAAATAGCGGGAATGAAGCCAGGAATGAAGGCTGAGATCCGTGCTGATATTCTCAAAGGGGAAGTGTTTCACGGTCACATTGAAAGCCTTTCCCCAGCGACAGGAGCCAGTTTCAGCTTGATTCCGATAGAAAATGCCACTGGCAATTTCACCAAAATTGTTCAGCGTGTCCCGGTACGGATTGCATTTGACGACGCAAAGGAATTAAAGCAACTTCTTCGCCCGGGACTGTCCGTCACCGTCAGTGTTGATGAGAGATGATGTCTATGCGTAAACATATTGCTTTCGCCAGTATGTGTATGGGATTATTTATTGCTCAGCTTGATATTCAAATTGTATCGTCATCCCTAAATGAAATAGGTGGTGGTCTGTCCGCAGGTAAAGACGAAATGGCCTGGCTTCAGACCAGCTATTTAATTGCTGAGATTATTGTTATTCCGCTCTCTGGGTGGCTGTCACGGGTATTTTCCACTCGTTGGCTTTTTACTCTATCCGCGGGAATATTTACTTTAATGAGTATCGCGTGTGGAATCGCGTGTGGAATCGCGTGTGGACTTGCATGGAATATTCAGATCATGATTTTGTTTCGTGCTTTACAGGGAGCTGCTGGCGCATCCATGATCCCTTTAGTTTTCACGATGGCGTTTATTTATTACCAGGGTAAAGAGTTGGGGTTGGCTGCTGCGGTAGTCAGTGCGCTGGCCTCACTGTCACCGACGCTAGGGCCAACTCTGGGGGGCTGGCTCACTGATAACCTCGACTGGCGATGGCTATTTTATATCAATATATTACCTGGCATATATTTAGTTTTGAGTATTCCTTTTCTGGTTAATTTTGATAAACCTGATCTCTCTTTACTGAAAGTTGCTGATTATCCGAGTATTATCCTGTTGGCCATGACTCTGGGATGTCTGGAATATACCCTTGAAGAAGGAGCGCGCTGGGGATGGCTGGATGATAATACTATTTTGCTGACATCAGTTCTGGCATTGGTGAGTTTTATTTTATTTGCTGCGCGTACACTTACAATATCCAATCCGATAATGGATCTTCATGCTTTTAAGGATAAAAATTTCACTCTGGGATGTTTTTTTTCTTTTTCTGGAGGGGTTGGGATATTCTCTACTGTATATTTAATACCTGTGTTTTTGGGGCAGATTCGCGGATTAAATGCCGAAGAGATAGGTTTTGCCGTTTGCACAACAGGTATTTTCCAGTTATTTTCTGTTCCCTTTTACTTCTGGTTAAGTAAAAAAATAAATCTGCGATGGCTGTTGATGGCGGGGCTGGGCGGATTTGTGTTTTCAATGTATCTTTTTACCCCTATAACCCACGAATGGGGATGGCAGGAATTACTGTTTCCACAGGCAATTAGAGGGATTTCGCAGCAGTTTGCGATGGCCCCCATCGTAACATTAACGCTGGGGGGAATTCCAAAAGAACGGCTGAAGTTAGCCTCTGGTGTATTTAATTTAACACGTAATCTTGGGGGCGCGATTGGTATTGCCCTGTGTGGCTCTATTCTCAATAATCGAACTAATTTTCATTTTTCGAGAATGGGTGAAAAAATGGTTTCTGTTCCCCATACGGTGAATGACTTCATTTCCAGAAGTGCTTTATTTTTTAATCGCAGTAGAAGTGACCAGACATCGGAAATACTGGCTTCAACCAAATTATTGAGTCAATTGATGCTGAGGGAGGCGCAAACTATGGCATTTTCGGTACCTTTCTGCTAATCAGTGGTCTGTTATTTATCGCATTTTTGTTGGTTCCTGCTATGAATAAATCATCCTGATCGGAGCCTGTGCTGAATTAAACTCGGGCTAAACTGTTCGATACTGCTAACAGGCTAGTATAAAATGCCCCGCCTGCGCAGATACTCACAGGTATGAAGTAGAGTATTGTTTCAATCTGTGAAGGGAACGATGCAGTAAGTATGAACAATTAACCCGTCTGAATCACGACGTGTGAAGGTGCATAGGAGGTTACATGAACCTTGACGACAAATCGCTGTTTCTTGACGCCATGGAAGATGTCCAGCCGCTGAAACGTGCTACAGATGTCCACTGGCATCCAACGCGTAACCAACGTGCGCCGCAGCGTATCGACACGCTGCAGCTTGATAATTTCCTCACTACCGGATTTCTCGACATCATCCCGCTAAGTCAGCCGCTGGAGTTTCGGCAGGAAGGGTTGTAGCATGGGGTGCTGGATAAGCTGCGCAGTGGTAAATATCCGCAACAGGCGAGCCTGAATCTTTTGCGCCAGCCGGTGGAAGAGTGCCGCAAAATGGTGTTCAGTTTCATTCAACAAGCCCTGGCGGATGGTTTGCGTAATGTGCTGATTATTCATGGTAAAGGGCGGGAAGATAAATCACATGCCAATATTGTCCGCAGCTATGTGGCGCGCTGGCTGACCGAATTTGATGATGTTCAGGCATATTGCACCGCGCTACCGCATCATGGCGGCAGCGGGGCGTGTTACGTCGCACTACGTAAAACGGCGCAGGCGAAGCAAGAAAACTGGGAGCGCCACGCTAAGCGCAGTCGTTGATCTCGAGACGCATCCGCGGCTTATGCCGCCAGCACGCGGTTGCGTCCATCATTTTTCGCCCGATACAAAGCATCATCAACGCGTTTAAACAGTTCATCGATGCTTTCATTTCCTTCGTGATGCGCCACACCAATGCTGACGGTAAAGCGTGGTAAGCCCGAAATACTCACTTTTGCCACGCTTACGCGGATAGTTTCAGCCAGCGAAAGCGCGGTATCCAGTGGGGTTCTTGGTAGCAATAAGACAAACTCTTCGCCTCCCCAACGAAACACCAAATCGCCTTTGCGAGCGCAACTTTCGAGGGGGCGGGCGAGGGCGCATAACACCTCATCACCTTTAGAATGCCCATAGAGATCGTTAATGTGTTTAAAACGATCGGTGTCGATGAGCAACAAGCTGTAATCCTGAGCGATGGCGAGATGCTGCATTTGGCCTGGTTCCGTAATGTGATAAAACTGTCGCCGATTCAGTAATCCGGTCATCGCGTCATGGTGAGCAGCATGTTCCAGCTGCTCCTCCAGCCGTTTTTGCTCAGTAATATCATGCACAATACATAACATGAGCTTGTCGCCATAAATTTCAATCGGTCCGGCATAGGTCTGCACATGACGAGTAGATCCATCCGCCAGTTTATGAACAAAATTCAAAGGGTTATGACCGCCGGGTAAATGCGAAATTTCATGCATGATAGGCATGACGCGACGCCCAAGCATATTTATTTCCTAGGTATGTTTCTGGCACATCGTTTCATGGTTATAACCATAGAAATTGAGCGCGGCGAGGTTAGCATCGACGATTTGTCCATCTCGTGACGGGTCAATCAACAACATTGGTGCAGAGTTAGTCAGAAAAAAGCGCGCATAAAAACCTTGTTTTTTGCGCTGATAATTTGCCGAGCGACTGGCTTTTAAACCCAGCGTTGCCGGCGCTTCGATACCTTCGAAAATAATCACCGGTTCTGTTTCTGTCAGCTCTCGCAAAACAAGCCGACAGCTTAATGCTGTTTCCTCTTCTTTACGCTGAACAGTGAGGATTTCGATAATATCGTGTTGGTTTTGCAGATCGGAGAGGTATTTCGGCAGTTCTTTTTGTGAGGAGACGGAATAGGGTCCGGTTCGTAGCTGACTAAACGTGAGGTCTTGCATCAACAGTCGCGCCGCGCTATTGGCATAAATTAACTGTTCCTCAAAGGGCGAAACAATCCAGACAGGACTGGTGAGTAAGTCCAGGGTATTGAAGTTGTGCGTAATCATTGAGATCCCGTTATTTTTATCAATTTTTGTTGCTATCCGATCGCAAAAAAGCCACGTCATATGATCAGATAATTCTGATAATGATAGACGCTATTTAACACTTCACACGGTTTGTATACGGAAAAGCATTTTGCTTTTTGTATTCAATTTAGACAGAATTTTATTAATCATTTCAGGGTAATGGGGTGATGAGATGTTGCGTAACAGGGCCAGAAGGCTAGACTACAAAATAATGCGTTGATGATGGAGGCACAGTGGAAGCGATTAAGGGATCGGACGTTAATGTCCCGGATGCAGTATTTGCCTGGATGCTGGATGGTAGAGGCGGCGTTAAACCGCTGGAAAATACAGATGTGATTGATGAAGCGCATCCCTGCTGGCTCCACCTTAATTATGTACACCATGATAGCGCCCAATGGCTGGCGACAACACCGCTGCTTCCCAATAACGTACGTGATGCGCTGGCGGGCGAGAGCACACGGCCCCGAGTCAGCCGTTTCGGTGAAGGCACGCTGATTACATTGCGCTGTATAAACGGCAGCACCGATGAACGCCCCGATCAACTGGTCGCCATGCGTGTATATATGGACGGGCGGTTAATTGTTTCGACCCGACAACGCAAAGTGCTGGCGCTGGACGATGTGGTGAGCGATCTGGAAGAGGGCACGGGTCCGACCGATTGCGGGGGATGGCTGGTGGATGTGTGCGATGCGTTGACCGATCATTCCAGTGAATTTATCGAGCAGCTGCACGATAAAATTATCGACCTTGAAGATAATCTCCTTGATCAGCAAATTCCACCGCGTGGATTCCTGGCTCTGCTGCGCAAACAATTAATTGTGATGCGTCGCTATATGGCACCGCAACGTGATGTTTATGCTCGTCTTGCCAGTGAACGTTTGCCGTGGATGAGCGATGACCAACGCCGTCGGATGCAGGATATTGCCGATCGCCTTGGGCGCGGCCTTGACGAAATCGACGCCTGTATAGCACGGACTGGCGTGATGGCGGATGAAATCGCTCAGGTGATGCAGGAAAATTTAGCTCGTCGTACCTATACAATGTCGTTGATGGCAATGGTCTTTTTACCCAGTACCTTTCTGACCGGGTTATTTGGCGTCAACCTTGGTGGGATCCCTGGCGGCGGGTGGCAATTCGGATTTTCAATTTTTTGTATTCTGTTAGTTGTTCTTATTGGTGGTGTTGCTTTATGGTTGCACCGTAGTAAATGGTTGTAAAAAAAGCAATTTTTCCGGCTGTCTGTATACAAAAACGCCGCAAAGTTTGAGCGAAGTCAATAAACTCTCTACCCATTCAGGGCAATATCTCCCTTGCAGGTGAATGCAACGTCAAGCGATGGGCGTTGCGCTCCATATTGTCTTACTTCCTTTTTTGAATTACTGCATAGCACAATTGATTCGTACGACGCCGACTTTGATGAGTCGGCTTTTTTTTGCCTGTTATTTATCAGCGTCTACCCTTTAAGAGTCCACCCAATGACCGGAGGGAAATATGACGACACTTATTTATTTGCAAATTCCTGTCCCTGAACCGATTCCTGGCGATCCTGTTCCAGTGCCCGATCCGATCCCTCGCCCGCAACCCATGCCTGACCCACCACCCGATGAAGAACCGATTAAATTGTCGCATCGTGAGCGTAGATCTGCGAGGATACGCGCCTGCTAACTTTGCGTCGATGACCACGAGAATAGATTGTGACCGCTTTTTCTACCCTGAATGTTTTGCCTCCCGCCCAACTCACGAACCTTAATGAGTTGGGTTATTTAACCATGACGCCGGTGCAGGCCGCCGCGCTTCCGGCGATCCTTGCCGGAAAAGATGTTCGCGTGCAGGCGAAAACCGGCAGCGGCAAAACGGCGGCTTTTGGCCTCGGCTTGTTACAGCAAATTGATGCGTCGCTATTTCAAACCCAGGCTTTAGTGCTGTGTCCTACGCGTGAACTGGCGGATCAGGTGGCAGGTGAATTGCGTCGGCTGGCGCGTTTTCTGCCAAATACCAAAATTTTGACGTTGTGCGGTGGTCAACCGTTCGGTATGCAGCGTGATTCGCTGCAACATGCGCCGCATATTATCGTGGCAACGCCGGGTCGTTTGCTGGATCACTTGCAAAAAGGCACGGTATCACTGGATGCGCTGAATACTTTGGTGATGGATGAGGCCGACCGCATGCTGGATATGGGATTTAGCGATGCCATTGATGATGTCATCCGTTTTGCGCCTGCATCTCGACAGACGCTTCTGTTTTCGGCAACCTGGCCGGAAGCCATCGCCGCAATCAGCGGACGAGTGCAACGCGATCCTTTGGCGATTGAAATTGACTCAACAGATGCTTTGCCACCCATTGAACAACAATTTTATGAGACATCCAGTAAAGGCAAAATTCCTCTGTTGCAACGGTTATTAAGCTTGCATCAGCCATCCTCTTGTGTGGTGTTTTGCAATACCAAAAAAGATTGCCAGGCTGTCTGCGACGCGCTGAATGAAGTAGAGCAAAGTGCATTGTCGTTACACGGCGATCTGGAGCAACGCGATCAGACCCTGGTACGTTTTGCTAACGGTAGCGCCCGTGTACTGGTTGCGACTGATGTTGCTGCGCGTGGTCTGGATATTAAATCGCTTGAGCTGGTGGTGAACTTTGAGCTGGCGTGGGACCCTGAAGTTCATGTACATCGCATCGGTCGTACAGCTCGTGCAGGAAATAGCGGTCTGGCGATCAGTTTCTGTGCTCCGGAAGAAGCACAGCGGGCCAATATCATTTCTGACATGTTGCAGATAAAACTTAACTGGCAAACGCCGCCAGCTAATAGTTCCATTGTGACGCTGGAAGCAGAAATGGCAACGTTGTGTATCGATGGCGGGAAAAAAGCCAAAATGCGCCCGGGTGATGTATTAGGTGCACTGACAGGAGATATCGGGCTTGATGGCGCAGATATTGGCAAAATCGCCGTGCATCCGGCGCATGTCTATGTCGCGGTCCGTCAGGCTGTTGCTCATAAAGCATGGAAACAGTTACAGGGCGGGAAGATTAAAGGAAAAACGTGCCGGGTGCGGTTATTAAAATAATGAAATGTTGAATTGCCGGGTGCAAGAGTAAACATCTTATTCGGGATTGCCAGATGCGACGCTGGCCGCGTCTTATCCGGCCTCCATAAGAGTAGCCCGATACGCTTGCGCATCGGGCGCTATCCTGGTTATTTCACTTCAACCACATTCAGCCGTAACTCATCCAACTGATTTTCATCTTCTTCTGGCTGCCAGCCCGCCGGTTGTAGTGGGATCTCTTCGCGATCAAACGCCAGATCACCCCCGTTAACCACTTCAGAACCGTGGGTAATGCCTTTGAAATCGAACAGGTTGGTATCGCACAGATGCGACGGCACCACATTCTGCATCGCGCTGAACATCGTCTCGATACGCCCTGGATAACGTTTATCCCAGTCACGCAACATGTCAGCAATCACCTGACGTTGCAGGTTAGGCTGTGAACCGCACAGGTTGCACGGAATAATCGGGAACGCTTTTGCATCGGCAAATCGCTGAATATCTTTCTCGCGGCAGTAGGCCAGTGGACGAATAACGATATGTTTGCCATCATCGCTCATCAGTTTCGGAGGCATACCTTTCATCTTGCCGCCGTAGAACATATTTAAGAACAACGTTTGCAGGATATCGTCACGATGGTGACCCAACGCGATCTTCGTCGTCCCCAGTTCCGTTGCGGTGCGATAAAGGATACCGCGACGTAGCCGAGAACACAGTGAGCAAGTGGTTTTGCCCTCTGGAATCTTCTCTTTCACGATACCGTAAGTGTTCTCTTCAACAATCTTGTACTCAACGCCCAGCTTTTCAAGATACTCGGGCAGAACGTGTTCCGGGAAGCCCGGTTGCTTTTGATCGAGGTTAACAGCCACCAGCGAAAAATTGATTGGCGCGCTTTGCTGCAAATTGCGCAGAATCTCCAGCATGGTATAGCTGTCTTTACCCCCGGAGAGGCAAACCATGATGCGATCGCCTTCTTCAATCATATTGAAGTCAGCAATGGCTTCGCCCACGTTACGACGCAGACGTTTTTGTAATTTGTTCAGGTTGTATTGTTCTTTCTTACTAATTTCTTGATTTTGCGACATTTAAAAGCGACTCAATTCGTTATATGGCATCAGAAGAGTATGCGTCATGCCGGAACGCTCAGCATAAGAAATCTGATATAAAAACTGTGGCGTGTATGGTACGGATTAGAGGGGAAAATGTCAGCACATTTGCGAAATGAATCAAAAAGCCCGCAGCAATGTGCGGGCGTTAGTGTCAGCGCACAACCAGCACGGAGCACTCTGCGTGACGCACTACAGCTGCGGCGTTGGAACCGAGCAGATAAGTGGTGATATCCGGTCGATGGGAAGCAATGATGATCATATGAGCGGGGATCTTCTTCGCCAATTCCAGAATGCGGTCTTTGGGCGAGCCTTCCTCAACATGGACATGCACTCTGTCGGTTGGCAGTTTAAATTTTTTAATGATCTCTTCCAGTTGCGATTTGGCTTCCGCTTTCAGGTCATCCATTGCCGGTAATTCTGCGGAATACGCTAAACCCAGAGAGGCATAGTAGGGCAGTGAAGGTATTACCGTCAGGAAATGAACCTCTGCATCATCAATCTTTGCCTCTGCCTCAACGTGGCTAATCACGCGTTGAGTTAATTCTGAATCTGAAATATCGATAGGGACAAGAATCGTTCTGTTCATAAAACCTCCTGTTTTAGTATCCGCATAAAGTGTAACGCCAGATGACACTTTTTGTGTAATGACGGAGTTCACATTTTTAATTTAGATCAAAGGAGGAAGAATAAGCAGAAAAAGCCCGCCATAACAGCGGGCAGGAGGATTTAGAACTGATAAACCAGACCTAAAGCGACAATATCATCGGTAGAGATGCCGTTGGCAGCGTAGAAACTGTCATCTTCATCCAACAGGTTGATTTTATAGTCAACATAGGTGGACATGTTTTTATTGAAATAGTAAGTCGCGCCAACATCGGCGTATTTAACCAGATCTTTATCATCAACACCTGCCGGGTTGTCTGCACCACCAGCAGCGTGAAGGTCACGGCCTTTAGACATCAGGAAAGAGACTGCCGGACGCAGACAAAAATCAAACTGGTACTAGTAACTTCAAAGTTCTGGGTTTTGTTCGCAACTGCATAATCGCTGTCGCCAAACGGGGTCATATTACGCGTTTCTGAATACATGGTTGCTAGGTAAATATTGTTAGCATCGTATTTTAGCCCAGCAGTCCACGCGTCTGCTTTATCACCACCCGCCGCAGTATGGTTAACCTGGTCATTGGTGCGGTCAGAAGAGGTGTATGCCGCACCAGCGCTAAAGCCCATGCCTAAATCATATGTTGTGGAAAGACCCCAGCCGTCACCGTTTTCATGACGAACATCGCGTTCGTTATTGGTGCCTTCCTGACCATTACTGGCTCCTTCGTTGTTACCTTGATACTGCACCGCGAAGTTCAGACCATTTACCAGACCGAAGAAATCAGTATTACGATAAGTCGCGACGCCATTGGCTCGACCAGTCATAAAGTTGTCTGCATTGGTATAAGAGTCACCGCCAAATTCAGGCAGCATATCGGTCCAGCCTTCGATGTCGTACATTACGCCATAATTACGTCCGTAATCGAAAGAACCGTAATCTGCAAATTTCAGTCCGGCAAATGCCAGACGGGTCCATGACTGGTTTTTTGAAGATTCAGTGTTGTTTGCCTGAATATTGTATTCCCATTGACCGTAGCCAGTAAGTTGATCGTTAATTTGGGTTTCGCCTTTAAAACCCAGACGCGCATAGCTCTGGTCGCCATCTTTCGCTGAATTATCAGAAAAATAATGCAGGCCATCAACTTTGCCATACAGATCTAATTTGTTGCCGTCTTTATTATAAACTTCGGCTGCATGTGCAGCACCTGCGGCGAGCAGGGCAGGAATTAAAAGTGCCAGTACTTTTCTTTTCATTGAATAAATCCTTTAGTTATTTTATTTGCCTTTTATCCCCATTTCGGGGAGTGAAAACATCCTAAAGGAGAAGTTCAGTTAGCCGATAAATATCATTTGTTACGCCTTAAGTAAAACCTTAATCAAATAATTCCTCTGAAATGATAATAAGTCTGGTGAATGTATCGAAGATAATACATACAAAATAAAAATTATACTTTTAATTTCCTATACGTTATTCTGCGCGGGTTATATGCCTTTATTGTCACAGATTTTATTTTCTGTTGGGCCATTGCATTGCCACTGATTTTCCAACATATAAAAAGACAAGCCCGAACAGTCGTCCGGGCTTTTTTTTTAGAATTGGATAATCCTTATCCAGAGCATTTAATCGGTGTTGCTTTTTTCCGCTTTTCCGGCCATTTGTGCTAGGAAGTCATAGCGTTTTTGCAAATTAGCTGCAGCATCTTTCCATAACTGTTCTGCCACTTCTGGCTGCTGCGAATTCAGACGACGGAAACGCTGCTCGTGAAGTAACGTTTCTTCCAGTGCTTCTGACGGCGGGCGTGAATCCAGCGCCAGCGGCAGTTTGCCTTCATCGGCACGACGCGGATCAAAGCGATATAGCGGCCAGAAGCCGGTAGCAGTGAGTTGGCGCATCTGGTCGTGGCTGAGAGCCAGATCGTAACCATGCTCTTCACACGGGCTATAAGCAATGATCAGCGATGGTCCCGGATACGCTTCCGCTTCCTGAATCGCTTTCACCGTCTGGTTCAGCTGCGCGCCGAGAGAAATCTGCGCCACATAAACATGACCGTACATCATCATACTGACGCCAAGATCTTTACGCGCTTTACGTTTGCCGTGCTCGCCGAACTTAGTTACTGCACCCAGCGGTGTCGCTTTCGACGCCTGACCACCGGTGTTGGAATAGCATTGCGTATCCAGCACCAGAATGTTGACGTTTTCCGTCAAACTCAATACATGATCCAGACCGCCAAAGCCGATATCGTAAGCCCAGCCGTCGCCACCAATCAGCCAGATTGATTTTTCCACCAGTGCATCTGCGTCACGCAGAAGTTCATGTGCTTCGGCAACATCGTTGAGTTGCTGGCGTAAAGCTGCGACCTGTTCTCGACGAACCTCTGGCGTAGCGTCTGATTTCAACGCCGTCAGTAATTCCGCCGGGATTTTATCGGCAAATTGATCCAGCAGACGCAGCACGCGGACACGGTGTTGATCGACCGTCAGGCGGAAACCAAGGCCAAATTCGGCATTATCTTCAAATAGAGAGTTCGCCCATGCCGGCCCACGACCGTTGGCATCGGTGGTATACGGTGTAGAGGGCAGGTTACCGCCATAAATTGAAGAACAGCCGGTGGCGTTAGCGATCAACATCCGGTCACCATAGAGCTGAGTCAGCAATTTAATATACGGCGTCTCGCCACAACCGGGGCAAGCACCTGAATATTCAAACAGCGGTGTAATCAGCTGCGATGTACGAATATCAATACGTTCCAGTTTGCTACGGTCGATTTCTGGCAGGTTGAGGAAGAAATCGTAATTGATTTTCTCTTCTTCGACATGTTCCTGGCGAGACATCATATTGATGGCTTTAATCTCTGGATTCTGACGGTCTTTCGCCGGGCAAACTTCGACGCACAGGTTACAACCGGTGCAATCTTCCGGTGCCACCTGCAAGACATATTTCTGCCCGCGCATATCACGCGATTTCACATCTAGCGAATGCAGGCTGGCAGGGGCGTTTTCCATCGCTTCAGGCGGTACCACTTTTGCGCGAATAGCTGAGTGTGGGCAAGCGGCGACGCAGTGGTTACATTGGGTACAGAGTTCCTCTTTCCAGATGGGGATCTCTTCGGCGATATTGCGTTTTTCCCAGCGAGTGGTGCCCATCGGCCAGGTGCCGTCTGGCGGCAGCGCCGAAACGGGGAGGGCATCACCAAGCCCGGCGAGCATCGCCGCGGTTACGGTTTTCACGAAATCAGGGGCGGCATCGGAAACCACTGGCGGTCGATTGGCGCTGTGCGGATTTACCGGTTGCAACGGAACTTCTTCTACGGATTCACGCGCCAGCGCCAGAGCCTGCCAGTTGCGCTCCACCAGATCCTGACCTTTGCTACTGTAACTTTTGGCAATCGCACCCTGCAATTCTGCGAGGGCGCTATCGCCAGGCAGAATTTGCGTCAGATGGAAAAAAGCCATCTGCATGACGGTATTAATACGGGCCGCCAGGCCACATTCGCGGGCGATTTTCGCCGCGTTAATCACATAGAAGCGCGCTTTTTTCTGGTTTAACACGGCCTGAACTTCCTGCGGCAAGCGCGACCACACTTCATCTGCGCTGTACGGCGTATTAAGCAGGAAAATGCCGCTAGGTTTTAAACGCTCAGCCATCTGATATTTATCGATAAACTGCAACTGGTGGCAGCCAACAAAATCAGCCTGGGAAATGAGATAAGCGGAACGAATCGGCTGTTCGCTCACGCGAAGGTGAGAAACCGTCAGGCCGCCCGCTTTTTTGGAGTCGTAAACAAAATAGCCCTGTGCGTACCACGGCGTGGAATTACCGATAATCTTGATATTGTTTTTGGTTGCGGAAACGCTGCCATCACTACCAAGGCCATAAAACAAGGCTTCAAGTTTCGCCGAGTTTGGCAGAGTGTTTTCCGGCAACGGCAGTGACAGATTGGTCACATCATCGTAAATACCAACCGTAAAGCGTGCTTTAGGTTTAGCCGCGTTGAGCTCGGCAAATACCGCCAGTACACAGTCCGGGCCAAATTCTTTGGATGAAAGACCATAGCGCCCACCAATGACACGGGGCAGGGTTTCGCGCTCACCATTATTAAAGGCTTCTGCCAGTGCGGTCATCACATCCAGATAGAGCGGTTCTGCCTGGGCACCGGGTTCTTTGGTTCTGTCCAGTACCGCCACGCTGCGTACGGATCCCGGCAGAGCTTGCAGCAAGTGTTTGGCGGAGAAGGGACGGTACAGACGAACTTTCAGCACGCCAACTTTTTCGCCACGGGTTAGCAATTCATCAACCACTTCTTCACAGGTGCCAATGGCAGAGCCCATCAGGATAATCACCCGTTCCGCTTGCGGATGCCCGTAATACTCAAACGGCTGATACTGACGACCTGTCGCGGCAGCGAAATCATTCATCGCCTGTTCAACATGGTCATAGACCGCGTTGTACCAGGGATTGGTGGCTTCGCGAGACTGGAAATAAGTGTCAGGATTGGCGGACGTACCGCGGATCACCGGATGTTCCGGGTTGAGCGCCCGGGCGCGATGAGCATCAATTTCGGCCTGCGGCATGAGATCAAGAATAGTGTCATCGGCCAGCGGGACAATTTTATTGATTTCGTGGGACGTGCGAAAACCATCAAAGAAATGAATAAATGGCACGCGGCTCTTCAGCGTTGCGATGTGCGAAATGAGAGCAAAGTCTTGCGCTTCCTGGACGTTAGCCGCACACAACATCGCGCAACCCGTCTGGCGCACCGCCATAACGTCGGAATGATCGCCAAAAATAGAAAGTGCATGTGTGGCAACGGTACGTGCCGCTACATGCAGGACAAATGGCGTCAGTTCGCCTGCCAGTTTGTACAGCGTCGGGATCATCAGCAGCAAACCCTGCGATGACGTAAACGATGTTGAAAGGGCACCCGTCTGCAAAGCGCCATGCACGGTAGCGATAGCACCCGCTTCCGACTGCATTTCAACCACGCGTGGTGTGTCTCCCCAAACGTTCTTCAAGCCGTTTCCGGCCCAGGCATCAGCCTGTTCTGCCATCGTGGAACTGGGGGTAATAGGGTAGATGGCGATAACTTCACTGATGCGAAACGTCACCGAAGCAACCGCGCCATTACCGTCAATAGTAATCATATGACACCCTTACATTGCGCAAATGAGGGGCGCACGAAATTGCTGCGCGCCCAGTAGTAATCCTTCAATTTTAGCAAATGGCTTTCTTCTGCATTTTCGCTTTTGTGTCCCCCACATCAGAGTAATGAATGTTTTGATCAAACAGAGGGCAAAAAAATAGCCATAAAAAAGTAAAAATGCGGGGCAACGCGCAGGACAGCTCTCGACGCCGCCCTCTGTGCTGCCTATTATTTATGGCGGTGTCGTTTGGCTTGAAGATCAGAGGAAGAAGAGATGCGAGCAGCGTTTTGGGTAGGGTGTGCCGCTTTATTGTTGTCGGCGTGTAGTAGTGAGCCTGTTCAGCAGGCGACTGCGGCGCACGTAGCGCCAAGTTTAAAAGCGTCGATGTCCAGTAGTGGAGAAGCAAATTGTGCAATGATCGGCGGTTCGCTTTCTGTTGCCCGTCAACTGGATGGTACGGCGATTGGGATGTGTGCATTACCCAACGGCAAACGCTGTAGCGAACAGTCACTTGCCGCCGGGAGCTGTGGCAGCTATTAATTCATTAAATCCGCCAGCTTATAAGTTAATGTCTGTTTCGCGGTCGCCAGCGTTAACTGGTTCGCGGTCAGATCCACTTGTGCACCTTCTTTCAGCATTTCGCTAATGGTGTTATCGGGTAATGACTCCAACTTACTGATAGTGTTTTATGTTCAGATAATGCCCGATGACCTTGTCATGCAGCTCCACCG
>NZ_JBDYCV010000090.1:0-14624 GCF_040495915.1 Shigella sp. FJ200513
GGTGGAGCTGCATGACAAGGTCATCGGGCATTATCTGAACATAAAACACTATCAGTAAGTTGGAGTCATTACCGACGTCCAGATACACTGCACCACCCGAACTGATACTCTTATCATTAATTAAGCCACCGGGCTGGATGGTTAATTTATCGGTTGGTTTGAATAAAGGATACCAACCTTCAATTTCATTATAGCCATGTTTTAGTTCATCTTCTCGCTGAAAGGTGTAGGTATTGGTTAACATAATACCCGCGCCCATATCGAAGTTATAACCCACACGTAGCATAACCTCGCCCTGATCGGAGGCAAGATTATATGCCTCCCTGTTTTCGACGTATGCGCCAGCAAATACCGAGGCAGAGGTCAGAGAAGATAATAAAATTATTGCATTAATCTTTTTCATAATAAGTCCATTTTTTAAACGTAGGGAGGCCGCCACCCACCAGGATGGAAATAGCGGCTATTGACATTTATAACGTTACGGAAGCCGTTTTTTTTTCTGTCGCCATCTCTTTATTTTTGCGTTGGTTGATTTCCTCAATAATCAATGCAAACCGTTTTTCATTGAGTGTGTAAAAGAATCCCATCGTCAATGCAGCAATAATTGCCAGTGCACAAGGCCAGATAAAAATGAGCTGACGCAAACCCTGTAATGTCGCATCGCTTTGCGCGATGTTGGGAACATAACCAATTTGCGTCAGCATAATGCCTGGCAAGAAGCCAGCAAGTGCGGCAGAAATTTTACGAAAGAAGGTATAACCGGTATAAACAGAACCTTCGGCACGAATACCGGTTTTCCATTCACCGTAATCTACGGTATCTGGTACCAGTGCCCAGTTCAGGCTGTTTACAAAGGCCGTGCCAAAAAAGGCGACACAAGAGAACATGACGAAAGTGAAAGAGTTACTTCCCCAG
This sequence comes from Shigella sp. FJ200513, assembly GCF_040495915.1. Classification (NCBI taxonomy): domain Bacteria; kingdom Pseudomonadati; phylum Pseudomonadota; class Gammaproteobacteria; order Enterobacterales; family Enterobacteriaceae; genus Shigella; species Shigella sp. FJ200513. The sequence goes on from NZ_JBDYCV010000090.1 coordinate 916, forward strand.
AAATAATTCAGTATATCACCCACCGCCCATAGCACCATGCCAGCTAAATAAACCTGTTTTTTACCAAAACATTTTACAGTTACTGGCACCAGTAATACGCCGACGAGGATGCATCCCATACTGAAGAATCCCATCCACGACAATAAATTAATATCATTCAGCACATACTGGGTGTAATAGACCTGAATCGCCAGTTTGATATTAAATGCCGCCAGAGTACACAGGTTAGCAATGCATAAAACCAGCAATGGTGGATTACGAAATATCGCGCAAAAAGATTTGAGAATACTGGCTTTATGTCCGGTTGGCGCTGTGTCCACATAATGCTCTTTGACGCCTCTGTAGCACAGCATCATAAAAATAAAGCCGCCAATGGAGAACATAAGTGCCGCACAGGCATAACCGACGGTTGAGTCAGAAAAAAGCGACTGCAACGGAATAAACGCCACGGTACAAATCAATAGCCCTATGGTTGCACCACCCTGGCGGTAAGCCGCGAGCTGCGCGCGCTCATTCGGGTTTTTGGTAATTGCCGGGATCATCGCACCATACGAGCAGTTCATCAGACTGTATGAAAGTCCAAACATCATAAACAGCGTGGTGGCAATCGTCGTTTTAACCGGCAAACAAAAGGTGGTGGCGATAAACTGGAGCGTTGCAATTAACGCCGCCGGAACTGCTGCATATAAAATAAAGGGACGAAATTTGCCTTTAGGCCCAATATTTTTCCGCGAGTCGAGTAAAAATCCGGTGAGCATATCGGTAAACGCGGTAAAAAACTTCGCGACCAGAAAGATAATCCCGCCATAGTAAGCAGGCATCCCTAATTCATCGGTATAAAGTTTGAGGAGATACAGAGTACCGATGCAGAGCATTAAATTCGAACCGACGTCGCCCATACCATAGGCGATTTTTTCCCGCAGATTCAGTTTTAATGTCAGTGGATTATGGTCAGACATAATCACTCCTTATAACGCCCCGCAGGGCGTCGTTTATTATTATTACGCCGTGCGTTTACGGGCTTCTATCTCTTCCACAATGCGGACATACATCTTCTCGTTCAGGCTGTAGAAGCAACCCATCGCCACAATGGTGACTACCGCCAGTGCGCTTGGGTAGATGAAGATCAACTGGCGTAACCCTTCAATGGTGTGGTCAGCCTGTGCGACGTTCGGCACATAGCCAATTTGCGTCAGCATCCAGCCGGGGAAGAAACCAGCCAGCGCCTGAGACACTTTGCGAAAGAAGGTGAAGCCGGTGTAGACCGTGCCTTCCGAACGCACGCCGGTGCGCCACTCGCCGTACTCGACGGTGTCGGAAACCAGCGCCCAGTTCAGGCGCTGAGCCGAAGAACGCCAGGCAGGAGAACGCCACAAAGCTGACCGAGCCGCCGCCGAAGAAATAGTTGAGCAGATCGCCCAGCACCCAAATCAGCAGGCCGCCGATATAGACCTTCTTCTTACCAAAACGTCTGACTGCGCCAGGCATCAGGAACACGCCGATGAAAATACAGCCCATGCTGAAAAATCCCATATACGACAACAGGATGGGATCGTTAAGTACGTACTGGGTGTAATAGACCTGAATGGCGAGCTTGACGTTAAACGCCCCTAAGGTGCAGAGGTTGGCAATACACAGAATGAACAGTGGGCGGTTACCGGCAATTGCGCGGAAAGATTGCAACAGGCCAGGCTTTTGCGCCGGATTGGTTGGTTGGGTTTCGACATAACGCTCTTTCACGCCTGAGTAGCAGATCCACATAAACAGCAGGCCGAACAGTGAAAACAGCGTGGCGGCGAAGATATAGCCAAGTTTCTGATTACCTTCGATAAGATTCATAACTGGCACGAATCCCACCGTGCACAGCAGCAGGCCCAGCGTAGCGCCGCCCTGACGCCATGCCGCCAGTGAGGCGCGTTCGTTGGGGTTTTTGGTGATTGCCGGGACCATTGCGCCGTAGGAGCAGTTCATCATGCTGAAAAACAGTCCGTAAAGCATAAACAGAATAGTGGCCATCACCGTTTTACCGGTGACATCAAACGGTGTGCCGACAAAGTTGGCGATCGCCAGTAAGGTGACCGGGAATGACGCATACAGAATAAAAGGACGGAACTTACCTTTTGGACCGATCTTGCGTCGGGAATCCAACATAATGCCGGTACCCATATCGGTAAACGCAGTAAAGAATTTTGAAATCAAAAAGATAATGCCGCCATAGGTGCCTGGCAGCCCCAGAACGTCGGTATAAAACTTCAAAAGATAAAGCGTACCGATATCCAGCAGGATGTTAGAGGCCAGGTCGCCAATACCGTAAGAGAGTTTCTCTTTAAAGGGCAGGCGTAAAGTTGCTGGATCTTCCGTTGTGATGTGACTCATCGATGTTCTCCCTTTGCCCATGAGTTTCCCCACGGGCGGATGTGATTAGATGCTGTTTAACGACGCGAACAGTGCCGCCCATTCGCTATCGGCGCGATAAAAGACCGGCGGCTTGCCGATGGGCGCATTAACGGTAACTTCCCCGCCCCGGAACGCTTCACCCGTCCAGGCATGTACCCAGTTATCCTCCGGCAGATAGAGCGTCCAGTCGCTGCGACCTTCTTCGTGTACCGGAGCGACCAGAATGTCGCGGCCTAACAGGTACTGATATTTCAGGGAATAGGTATGTGCATCGTCTTCGTAATGCAGGAACAGCGGGCGCATGACCGGCAGACCGGACTTCGCATTCAGCGCGACGGCCTCTTTCAGATAAGGTTTCAGGGTGGTGAAAACGGTAGTCATACGGGCAAAATGGGCGATAGTTTCCGCATCGCCGTCAAACTGCCAGTTGTCGCCAGGACGGTTACCTTCGTGGGTGCGCATCATCGGCGTGAAGGCGCTGAAATCGCACCAGCGCAGCAGCAGCTCTTTGCTGCGCTTCATCTCAAACAGGGTGGTGTAACCGCCAATGTCGCTGTGATGCAGACCATGTCCGGTCATTGCCAGCGACAGCGCCGCCGGGACTACGGACGCCAGGCCATCGTCGAGACTCCAGTCCACGTTCTGGTCGCCCGCCCACATCATGGTGGAGTATTTCTGGCTACCGGTAGAACCGGCGCGCATAAAGAAGAGGATCTCGCCGAGCTTGCCCGTTTCTTCAAGGGCTTCGTAGTTACACTTCGCCCACAGCGCAGGCCAGGCGTTATGCATAATTTCGGCACTGACGCCGTTATGCAGGTACGTGTCGGTGGGCAGATACTCGCCGAAGTCAGCCATCCAGCCGCCGCAGCCGAGTTCAATCATGTTCTTTTTGATCACTTCCTTGAACCAGGCGTAGGCTTCTGGATTAGTGAGATCGACAACGCCGCCGTAAAACTCGCCAAACTCCACCAGATAGTCACCGCCAGAGGCATCTTTTGCTAGATAGCCGTGTTGTGCCGCTTCTTCGCAGAGATCTTTATCGCTGGCAACATACGGGTTGATATAGGCCAGGAACTGCACGCCCTCCTGATACCACTGCTTAATGCGTGAATCCAGTTGCGGGTAGTTTTCGCTGTTCCACTTCCAGTTCCACATCACGCGCTTGCCAAAAGAGGTTATACGGATCCCAGACCAGTCCTGCGCCCAGATGCCGTTAACCTTCACGCCCGCGTTACGCATGGTGTCCAGTTTCTTCTGGCACACTTCCGTCCCGCCCTGAATGCCGAGCGTTACCCCGTCATAAATCCAGTCGGGCAGTTCTGGCTGGCGTCCCAGCAGGGCAGTTAATTTTTCCAGCAGGGAGATGTATGTGTCAGCACATTCAAAACGTAGCGTAGCTTTGTCTTCCCACAGCGCCAGTTCATGGTATTCCGGGGCGCTAAAGTCGAAGTTCATGTAGCAACTGTTATCAACATGGCAGTAATACTTCTGCGTGCTGACAAACGTAGGCTGTGGGAAGAAAGTCCAGTAATAGTCGCCGCCCGCATTTTCTTTGCAGTCGGCCTGCCAGGTGACATAGGTTTGTTTGTTGCGACCAACGCCTTGTTCACTGGTCCATAGCGGGAACGGTTTGCCGCGCAGATCGAAGTAGGAAAACTGTTCGCCGCAGCCGTAGATATGGTCCTCTGGTTGAGCGGCAAGGCGCAGCCAGATACGGTTGTGGTTAAGGTTGTCGTTTTGTAGTTCCAGCAATAAACGGCCCTGATCGTCGGCAGAGATATTCAGCGTGGCGCTAATGTCAGAACCACGGCTGAAATGAATTAACCAACCATCCGGTGACTGGCTGACGATGGCGTCGGTAAGCGCAATTTTCTCCTGTAGTTTATCTTTAATGCTGAAATTACCGCGGAACATATCGATATCCGCTATACCTGAGCCAATCCATAAACAAGGATTATCTTTGTTATGGGTTAAAATAAGACGTTGTTGAAAATGTAGGGTAAAACTGTCGTTATTCTGATGAAATTGAAAATCTAATAACTGTGGACGTGGCGTATCCATAACTAATCTCCATAGAGTTGAGAACGAGATTGTTGCCTTCCTGTTATTACAGGCTTATGTAAAATGATTCTCATAAAACTGATATATAAAAACTTTACAGAAGCTGAGCTGTTTTTAACTTAATAAATTGAAGATACATAATGTTGCCTTTAGCGAGTGAAATGTTCTTCAATGATTTTGACTGCTAATCAATACAAGTTATTTTCTCTGTCCGTAAATATTAAAAAACAGGCGGTGCGGTTTTCCTGGTTCCAGTAATAATAAGTCGATACCTGAATTAAAGGCGTTAGGCGGGCAACTCATAGGTTCAACTGCCAGTCCCTGACGCTGTAATTTTTCACCGCTATAAACCTGCACCCAGGGTTGATCGGAACAAAGGCTTACCGAAAGCGCCTGCTGTGGATGGGTAATGGTCATTTCCCACAAATCATTAGCGGTTTTAAAGGTGTGGTCGATTTTTGTCGCGGCTATTTTTTTCGCCTGCGTGAAATTTAAATCCAGCTCATCAACGTGGTGAAGCGTTGTCGGATTTACGTGTTCATCGACGGCATAAACCTGGTTTGCCGGAAGCTGGAACAGATATTCATCAACAGATGTTAAGTTGCAGGTTAAATAAGGATGAATACCCACGCCATAAGGCGCTGCGACAGTGCCGATATTCTGGCTTGCGATCTCAACGGAAAGACCCGTGTGTGCGTTGAGCGAATAAACAACTTGTGAAGCCAGCATAAACGGATAGCCGTAACTGGGCGGCAGAAAAGCTGTCAGGGTAACGCTGGTGGTGGTTAATTCACTAATTTGCCAGTCTCGCCAGGCAAGCAGCCCGTGAATAGCGGCTTTTGAACTATGTTCATTAATGGGTAACTGATATTCCTGCCCCTGATAACGGTAACAGCCGTTGGCGATCCGGTTCGGCCACGGAATAAGCACTTTACCCAGATGCGCCAGCGGCATCTCTTCGGGTTTGTGCGGGATGACTAAATGACAACCCTGAAAGGTTAATTCAGCCAGACCAGCACCGACGGTCACAATGGTCGCGTGATAATCCCCCGCGGCAAGTGAAACGGTCTGTCCACTGCAATGCATATTGGTGATTTGCATACAAGGCACCTTAATTAACGACATACAGCCTCCCGTGAGGCTGATGTCAAACCCAAAAACTGCACCGGACGGTCCCCTCGCCCCTTTGGGGAGAGGGTTAGGGTGAGGGGAAAACCCGCACCCTATTTTCAGATCAGTTATTTCGCATTAATATCCAGCAGACCCGCTGCAACCGCTGGAGCCATGCCGGGCGCTAACGGGATACGCGGGATCACCAGGCAATGCAGCAGGTGATAAATATCCTGTTTGCCGTCCCAGACTTTGGTGATGACCTTATTGTCCGCATCCAGCTCCTGCCACCAGGAACCATTTTCATAGTCCATCAGGTACTTAATGCAGTACTCCCACCATGTTTGATACCAGGTTTCATACTGGCGATCGCCAGTGACGGTGTAGAGCGCGTAGACCGTACCCATTGCTTCGACGATAGGCCAACGTACACGTTCGCGGACCACCGGTTTTCCTTCCCAGTCAACGGTATAAACAATCCCGTCCGCTCCATCGGGTGCCCAGGCATCGCGCACGGTGGCGTTAAACAGACCTTTGGCATCTTCTAGCAGCCATGCTGGTGGTTGTTCGCAACGGGCTTCCAGGGCAGCATGGATGTGCAGCATTAAACGGCCCCATTCGATCCAGTGGCCTGGTGTACCTCCGAACGCGCGGAAGCGATGCGCCGGGTTATCTTTGTTGTAATCCGGCAGCGGATTCCACTGGGTATCGAAGTGTTCGTTAACGCGATAATGATTATTTCTGGCGACGTCGTGGATAATCACGGAAGCCACGCGAATCGCGCGATCCAGCCATTTTTTGTCGTGAGTGACGTCATAAACAATCAAGAAAGCTTCCACCGCGTGCATATTGGCATTGCCGCCGCGGTACTCTTCGGTTTTGCTGAAGGCTTCGTCCCAGGACTCCAGGCACATCTGCTCTTCTTCGCTCCAGAAATATTTCTCGATAATCTCAATGGTGTAATCGAGCAGCTTGCGCGCTTCCGGGTGACCCGTTGTGACGGCGCTGGCGGCACCCAGCAGAGCAAAGAAGTGTTGATAGCCCTGTTTGGAGGCATCCACCACGCCCTCGTCATTCACGCAGGCATACCAGCCGCCATATTTTTTATCACGCAGTGCGCCGTTCATGGCTTTAATACCGTGATCAACCAACGCGTAAGCGCCAGGTCGACCCATCGCCGCAGCAACGGAATAAACGTGCAACATACGAGCTGTGATCCACAGATGGGTGCCCATCTCTTCTTTGATTTGCCCTTTATTGCCTAACCAGCCAAAACCAGTCGGCACTACGGAATTTTTACCAAAATCAAAGATGCGGTCGGTTTCCTGTTCCAGCCAACGGTTGTGGCTTAGGGTGTTAAACCATTTCATTCCTTTTATCCTCATCTTAGCGGCGTTTAGCCATCATTTCGTCGACGATATCGCCAAGTTGTTGTAATTTCGGTGCGCAAACGTCACGGAGCATCAGCTCGTTGTCTGGTAAACCGACGACCGATGCCCAGACTGCACGGCCTGCCAGGAATCCCGATGCGCCCGCCGTCATTGCCACGCGTACGGCACGCGGGAACAGTTTTTCGTCGACACTGGAAGAGAGGATCACCCATGGCATATTGATATGGTCATTCAGACGTTGTGAAGCACAGAGAAGCTCTTGTTGCGGACCTTTGCCATAAAGCGGCATTTCAACTTTGTAGAGGTCAGCGCCACTGTCGCCCAGCTCTTTGGCGGCATCGATGATCGCTTGTTCGCGATCGAATTTATCGCCACGACGCGGTGGGCGGACGACTGGCTCAATGATGCTTACCAGACCGTGTGAGTGGCACAGTTCGTTGAACTCTTTCACCATATCCAGACGTTGCTGCGCATCTTCATCACTACGCCACAGCACCAGCAGTTTTAAGGCTTTGCCACCGTCTTGTTTGATCTGTAGCGGATTGATTTTGCGGTCAATAACCACGCTATCGACCGGAATACCGTTGCCAGGAATGAACTCATCGGCGGCGACAATCATGGCGCAACTTTTGGCAATCGCGTTTTGCTCAACCACCTGGCGGTAGCAGAATTGTTGATCTACCAGAATCGCCGAGGCATAAGGCGAGAGGGCCTTTGCAGCGTTAACTTTGAAATCAGTTAAAACGCTATCGGCTACCGGAGCGGGTGCCCCAGCCGCGGCAAACATCATGCGCATGGCTTCGCGCTGATCGACCGCCAGCATGGCAAAACCGCCCGATGCGCGCGTAATGTCGTTGATGGTGTACTTATTCATTCATTTATTCCTTTATCCAGTCGTTACATTTTTACTTTGGCAGTCATCCCGGCACTGACACGGACCTGTTCCAGAATGGCGGACCAGTCCTGGCGACCGCGACCCGCTGCGCGCGCCTGGCTATAAACCTCCCGTGAGGCGGCCCCCAGCGGCATTGGCACATGCAGCTGGTTGGCGACATCAAGGGCGATGCCAAGATCCTTATGGGCAAGATCGATCATGAAGGCGGGAGAAAGATCTCCGCTGAGGACTTTGTTTGGCCAGGAAGTGGTGAAGTGACCTTTACCGGCGGCGGTACCGCTCATCACTTTGACGGCAACATCGAAGGGAAGATTCAGGGCTTCGCACAAAACGGCGGCTTCTGCCGAAAGCGCATTGAGCGCGATGCTCATGTAGTTGTTGATGAGCTTAACGCGGATCCCCATGCCCGGACCGCCAGCGTTGATCAACTCACTGCCCATCGCCATCAGGATCGGTGTGGCACGTTCAACTTGTTCAGCGGTGCCGCCAGCCAGCAGTAACAGAGTACCGGTAATGGCATTTGCAGAAGTACGGCCTACCGGAACATCCATCATGCTGAAGCCTTTGGCTTGCATATCGGCAATCAATTTATCGGTTTGCAGCGGATGGATGGTGGACATATCAATGACCAGCGCATCGGTAGATAAGCCTTCGCAAACGCCGTTTTCACCGAACAACACGTTGCGCACCAGATCGCCATTCGGCAACATGGTAATGATAAATTCGGCATCTTTAGCGGCCTGCGCCGGGTTGGCGGCGGGAGTCGCACCTTTGTCTACCAGATGCCGCACAGCTTCGGCGTTCACATCAAAGACGCGAAGTTGATGCCCTTGCTGCAATAAATTGCTCGCCATTGGCGAACCCATTTGTCCTAAACCGATAAACGCGATTGCTGCCATAACCCTCTCCTGAATACAGTGATGTCACTTTTTGTCATTTATGACATGCTTTGCTTGTCTGTTTTTGATCGAATTTGTAATTTATCGTCAAAAAATTGACAGCCGTCACTTTTTAAACAATTGGTGAAATTAAAATGAACGCATCCCAAAATGTTTAAGGAATGACCATGATTCGTGTTGCTTGTGTAGGTATAACCGTGATGGATCGCATCTATTACGTGGAAGGGTTACCGACGGAGAGCGGTAAATACGTGGCGAGAAATTATACGGAAGTTGGTGGCGGGCCAGCGGCGACGGCAGCGGTTGCGGCGGCAAGGCTGGGGGCGCAGGTCGATTTTATTGGTCGCGTAGGTGATGACGACGCGGGCAACAGCCTGCTGGCAGAGCTGGAATCCTGGGGCGTTAACACCCGTTACACCAAACGGTATAACCAGGCGAAATCTTCGCAATCCGCCATCATGGTGGATACCAAAGGCGAGCGGATAATCATTAACTACCCCAGCCCGGATCTGCTGCCTGACGCAGAGTGGTTGGAGGAAATTGATTTCTCTCAGTGGGATGTTGTGCTGGCAGATGTACGCTGGCACGACGGCGCTAAAAAAGCCTTCACCCTGGCCCGTCAGGCGGGTGTGATGACCGTTCTGGACGGGGACATTACGCCGCAGGATATCAGTGAGCTGGTGGCATTAAGCGATCACGCGGCCTTTTCAGAACCGGGTCTGGCGCGCTTAACGGGCGTGAAAGAGATGGCCAGTGCGCTAAAACAGGCACAAACGCTCACAAATGGTCATGTCTATGTGACCCAGGGTAGCGCAGGCTGCGACTGGCTGGAAAATGGTGGGCGTCAGCATCAACCGGCCTTCAAAGTTGATGTGGTAGATACCACAGGTGCGGGAGATGTTTTTCACGGCGCTTTGGCGGTGGCGCTGGCAACAAGTGGGGATTTAGCGGAGTCAGTCCGCTTCGCCAGCGGTGTAGCGGCGTTAAAATGCACACGTCCCGGTGGACGAGCCGGGATCCCTGACTGTGATCAAACCCGATCTTTTTTGTCACTTTTTGTATAAAATGCCAGGGTGATGGTTTTTCGAGGAATTTTCATGAGCCTTACCGAACTAACCGGTAACCCGCGGCACGACCAACTCCTCATGCTGATCGCCGAGCGTGGGTATATGAATATTGATGAGCTGGCAAATCTGCTGGATGTCTCCACGCAGACGGTCCGCCGGGATATTCGTAAATTAAGCGAGCAAGGCCTGATTACGCGCCATCACGGTGGCGCGGGTCGGGCTTCCAGCGTCGTTAATACGGCGTTCGAGCAGCGTGAGGTTTCGCAAACCGAGAAAAAAAAAGCGATTGCCGAAGCGGTGGCAGACTATATTCCTGATGGTTCAACAATATTTATCACCATTGGTACGACTGTTGAGCATGTTGCCCGGGCGTTACTTAACCATAATCATTTGCGGATAATCACCAACAGCCTGCGTGTGGCGCATATTCTTTACCACAACCCGCGCTTTGAAGTGATGGTGCCCGGCGGTACGTTGCGCTCTCATAATAGCGGGATCATTGGCCCTTCAGCGGCGTCCTTTGTGGCTGATTTTCGTGCTGATTATCTGGTAACAAGCGTTGGGGCGATTGAGAGCGATGGCGCGTTGATGGAGTTTGATGTAAACGAAGCTAACGTGGTGAAAACGATGATGGCGCACGCGAGAAATATTCTGCTGGTCGCCGATCACACTAAGTATCATGCTTCGGCGGCGGTTGAAATTGGTAACGTGGCACAGGTCACTGCGCTCTTTACCGACGAGCTGCCGCCCGCTGCGCTAAAATCACGCTTACAAGACAGCCAAATTGAAATCATTCTTCCCCAGGAAGACGCGTAGATTTTTGTGACCGTTAACCTGGCTTCATACCTTGCCACATAGCCAAACCCATCCTTTCCCGCTACAGTTAATTTCTTGTGGCGCGAAAGGAGGCAAAAATGCTCTATATCTTTGATTTAGGTAATGTGATTGTCGATATCGACTTTAACCGTGTGCTGGGAGCCTGGAGCGATTTAACGCGTATTCCGCTGGCATCGCTTAAGAAGAGTTTTCATATGGGGGAGGCGTTTCATCAGCATGAGCGTGGGGAAATTAGCGACGAAGCGTTCGCAGAGGCGCTGTGTCATGAGATGGCTCTACCGCTAAGCTACGAGCAGTTCTCTCACGGCTGGCAGGCGGTGTTTGTTGCGCTGCGCCCGGAAGTGATCGCCATCATGCATAAACTGCGTGAGCAGGGGCATCGCGTGGTGGTGCTTTCCAATACCAACCGCCTGCATACCACCTTCTGGCCGGAAGAATACCCGGAAATTCGTGATGCTGCTGACCATATCTATCTGTCGCAAGATCTGGGGATGCGCAAACCTGAAGCACGAATTTACCAGCATGTTTTGCAGGCGGAAGGTTTTTCACCCAGCGATACGGTCTTTTTCGACGATAACGCCGATAATATAGAAGGAGCTAATCAGCTAGGCATTACCAGTATTCTGGTGAAAGATAAAACCACCATCCCGGACTATTTCGCGAAGGTGTTATGCTAAAAACCATTCAGGACAAAGCCAGGCACCGTACCCGTCCACTATGGGCCTGGCTAAAACTACTCTGGCAACGTATTGATGAGGACAACATGACAACCCTGGCAGGTAACCTTGCCTATGTGTCGTTGCTCTCATTAGTGCCGCTGGTTGCCGTTGTTTTTGCGCTTTTCGCCGCTTTTCCCATGTTTTCCGACGTCAGCATTCAGTTACGTCACTTTATTTTTGCCAACTTTCTGCCTGCTACTGGCGATGTTATTCAGCGGTATATCGAACAATTTGTTGCTAATTCCAACAAGATGACCGCCGTTGGGGCGTGCGGGCTGATCGTCACCGCGTTATTGTTGATGTACTCCATCGATAGCGCGTTGAATACCATCTGGCGCAGTAAACGAGCGCGACCAAAAATTTACTCGTTCGCCGTGTACTGGATGATTTTAACGCTGGGGCCGCTGCTGGCAGGGGCCAGTCTGGCGATCAGTTCCTATTTGCTCTCCCTGCGCTGGGCGAGCGATCTCAATACTGTCATCGACAACGTGCTGCGTATTTTTCCGTTGCTGTTGTCGTGGATCTCCTTCTGGTTGCTGTACAGCATTGTTCCTACCATCCGCGTACCTAACCGCGACGCGATTGTCGGCGCGTTTGTCGCCGCACTCCTGTTCGAAGCAGGAAAGAAAGGTTTCGCGCTTTATATCACCATGTTCCCGTCATATCAGCTCATTTACGGTGTGCTGGCGGTGATCCCCATTCTCTTTGTTTGGGTCTACTGGACATGGTGTATCGTCTTGCTTGGCGCGGAAATTACTGTCACTCTCGGGGAATACCGCAAACTAAAACAAGCAGCTGAACAAGAAGAAGACGACGAACCATGATTGCATTAATTCAACGCGTAACCCGTGCCAGCGTCACCGTGGAGGGAGAAGTGACGGGCGAAATTGGCGCGGGACTTTTGGTGTTATTGGGTGTCGAAAAGGATGACGACGAACAGAAAGCAAACCGTCTGTGCGAGCGTGTGCTCGGCTACCGCATCTTTAGCGATGCCGAAGGCAAGATGAATCTCAACGTGCAACAGGCGGGCGGCAGTGTACTGGTGGTTTCCCAGTTTACCCTCGCCGCAGATACCGAACGGGGGATGCGCCCAAGTTTCTCCAAAGGCGCATCACCGGATCGCGCAGAGGCGTTATATGACTATTTCGTCGAACGCTGCCGCCAGCAAGAGATGAACACGCAAACAGGACGCTTCGCTGCCGATATGCAGGTATCGCTGGTCAATGATGGCCCCGTGACATTCTGGTTGCAGGTATGAGCCAGCTTCCAGGGTTGTCACGGGAAACAAGAGAGAGTATCGCTATGTATCACCTTCAGGTTCCACAAACAGAAGAAGAGTTAGAGCGTTACTATCACTTTCGCTGGGAAATGTTGCGTAAGCCCCTGCATCAACCAAAAGGTTCGGAACGCGACGCGTGGGATGCGATGGCGCATCACCAGATGGTCGTCGACGAGCAGGGTAATCTGGTGGCGGTAGGCCGATTGTATATTAATGCCGACAATGAAGCGTCCATTCGCTTTATGGTCGTTCACCCGGACGTGCAGGACAAAGGGTTAGGAACGCTGATGGCGATGACCCTGGAGTCGGTGGCGCGTCAGGAAGGCGTTAAGCGCGTGACCTGTAGCGCCCGTGAAGACGCGGTGGAGTTTTTCGCCAAGCTGGGGTTTGTTAATCAGGGAGAAATCACCACGCCAACCACCACGCCGATTCGCCATTTTTTGATGATTAAGCCCGTCGCCACTCTGGATGATATTTTGCATCGCGGCGACTGGTGCGCGCAGCTGCAACAGGCGTGGTACGAACATATCCCGCTTAGTGAAAAAATGGGCGTGCGTATTCAACAATATACCGGGCAAAAATTTATCACCACCATGCCGGAAACCGGCAATCAGAATCCGCACCATACGCTGTTTGCCGGGAGTTTATTCTCGCTGGCGACGCTCACCGGTTGGGGGCTTATCTGGCTGATGCTGCGTGAACGCCACCTCGGCGGAACGATTATTCTGGCGGATGCGCATATCCGCTACAGCAAACCGATTAGCGGTAAACCCCATGCGGTAGCCGACCTTGGTGCCTTAAGCGGCGATCTCGACCGTCTGGCGCGCGGACGAAAAGCACGGGTGCAGATGCAGGTCGAAATCTTTGGCGACGAGACGCCGGGTGCAGTGTTTGAAGGCACGTATATCGTTCTGCCCGCGAAGCCATTTGGCCCGTATGAAGAGGGCGGGAACGAAGAAGAGTAGCTTATGGAGAGGGGGGTAATGACTCCAACTTACTGATAGTGTTTTATGTTCAGATAATGCCCGATGACCTTGTCATGCAGCTCCACCGA
>NZ_JBDYCV010000091.1:0-14582 GCF_040495915.1 Shigella sp. FJ200513
CGGTGGAGCTGCATGACAAGGTCATCGGGCATTATCTGAACATAAAACACTATCAGTAAGTTGGAGTCATTACCGAATTGTTTGGTAATTAGGCGAGTAGACAGGAGAGTCCCCGCATTGACCAGCTAAGGCAAGCCAGATGCGGGTTGATACGATCGAACCAGTCGTCTGAGGGGCTTAAAACGTAGTCTTAGAAAATCCAGTCATCTCTTCCAGGCCCATTTCGCGCCCCAGCGCGGTCATTGGGTGCACAACCACCAGTCCGCGAACACTTTTCTTCAGCTTGCCCATATCAGCCTGCTCTTTTTTGGTAATTGCGCGCTGGAACGGCATCTTCATCAGCTTCTGTGCTTCTTTACTCAGTTTTTGGCTATGAACCTCACGCAGGCGAGCAATTTCTGCTTCCAGCGTGGCTTTCTCTTTTTCCAGCTCGGCATATTTGTCTGCGGCTTCAACCAGCGACAGATCGGCCTGCTGGTGGCGGATGGCGTCCAGGCGATCGCTGAGACGCTTGATTTCGTTTTTTTCGACTTCTTTCATGTGATGGCTTCTGATAAAGATAAATTTATAGCCCCTAGTATGCGCGACCAGGTGCTTTGTTCACAACTGATGACATTGTAATAGTTCTGCAACGTAATCATTAACATGCTCAAAAACTACGCAATTCGTTGATTAATTAAGAAATCTATAGAAAAAGATAATAAACAGCAGCGGATGATTATTGAGGATTCAGCACGTTTTCCTTAATGTCATCTTTACCGGGAACCTAAACTAAAATTGGCGGCCGCGCATTCCCGGCGCGGGGTAATACGGAGATATCATCATGGGCAAATTAGGTGAAAACGTTCCGCTTCTTATCGATAAAGCCGTAGATTTCATGGCATCAAGCCAGGCGTTCCGGGAGTATCTGAAAAAACTTCCTCCCCGTAACGCGATTCCGTCCGGAATACCCGATGAAAGCGTGCCGTTATATCTACAACGTCTGGAGTATTATCGTCGGCTTTATCGGCCGAAGCAGGTAGAGGGGCAGTAAGCAGACGTTGCTTACTTTTGAAAGGCTTTTTTTAAGCTGATTTTGGAAATCAGCTCAGTCAGTGAAAGGACCATTGTTGATCGCACAGCCTGTTGATAGCGCTGAATTTGCATTGCATACAAACTGGAGTCTGCTGGTTCAAACTGTGGCGGCGGTGGTAACGCCGCCACGCAGTGCAGTTCACCAAAGGGTCCAAGGATTTCGTCGTCGGTAAAGGCGTACTCGTTGCCGTCGTGATTTAGCTCTTCACGCAATGCCATCAGCAGTTCCGCATCTTCGTATTCCTGGCGGTTAATGACGCCCAACCCGTAAATGAGTTTTAAACGCACAGAAAGATCGCCCAGCGGACCGTCGCCGTCGAGTAACGGTTCTACAGCATACTTCACCGCGTAATCGTCTTTGCGGAATACCTGAAGCACCAGAAGATTTACCGCCTCGGTCAAAAGCTCGACGGCGGTGATCAGAAAGCTTCGCACGGTTTTGCCAGCATTCAGACGCTCAAGCACACGGTTTTCAACGGCCTGGGTTTGTTCCATTGTTGCCTGCATATCTGACAATCTGTTATTCGGGCGCAGGGTGTCCTGCGCCTGGTCCACCATTATTGCATTGCTTTATAAGCGGTTACCGCCTCGGATACAACCTCGCTGTTGGCATCAAGACCGGAAATCTGTGCCAGCGCCGCCTGCGGACCTTTGTCAGCGATCAGTGCTGCCAGTTCCTGAGCCTGCGGATCATCTTCACTGCGGAAGTGCATTGCACCAGCAATCCCCTGAATCAGATTCTTGTGCGGAAGGCTGTATTCCAGCGTACCGAGCAGTGGCTTGATCAGACGGTCGCCAGCACTCAGTTTACGCAGCGGCTGACGGCCTACGCGCTCTACATCATCTTTCAGATACGGGTTCTCAAAACGACCGAGGATTTTCTGGATGTACGCCGCATGTTTGTCTGCGTCAAAGCCGTAGCGCTTGATCAGTACCGCACCACTTTCTTCCATCGCACCTTTTACCACCGCGCGGATTTTCTCGTCGAGAATAGCGTCACGAATGGTCTGATGACCGGCCAGTTTTCCGAGGTACGCGGTTATAGCATGACCCGTGTTCAGGGTGAAGAGTTTACGTTCGACAAATGCCATCAGGTTGTCGGTTAACTCCATGCCTGGGATGTTCGGCAGTGCGCCTTTGAACTGCGTTTTATCGACAATCCATTCGCTGAAAGTTTCTACCGTCACTTCCAGCGGATCGTTAGTTGCCGAAGCCGAAGGCGGTACGATGCGGTCAACGGCGGAATCGACAAAGCCAACGTGCTCTTCTACCCACGCTTTGGCGTCTTCCGGCAGGGCGTTCATCACATGACCTTTCAGCTGCGTGGTGCCGCGTACCATGTTTTCACAGGCGATGATGTTCAGCGGGGATTCATTACCTTGTTCTTTGCGTTTCACCAGCCCTTTGGCGATAGCCGGAGCAATACGTTCCAGCACAACCGGGCCAACGGCGGTAGTGACTAAATCGACCTGAGCAATCAGATCAACGACATCATCACCAATGCTGCTGACAGCATTGACGCCGGAAACGGTATCTACCTGCTCGGTTTCACCGACCACATGAACCTGATAGCTATGACGGGCATTCAGGGCATCAAGTACCACCTGATTGACATCGGCAAACGTCAGTTGGATACCCGCGTCTGCCAGCAGTTTACCGATAAAGCCACGACCGATATTACCTGCGCCAAAATGTAATGCTTTCATAGTATTAACCTTCATCAATGTTTTTACCCGAGAGGGCTGGGGTGAGGCTTTTCCCTCACCCCAGCCCTCTCCGTGAGGAGAGGGTAGGATTGGATTACTTACGACCTGCCAGCAGTTCCAGCACTTCATCCACGCTGGTGGTGTGTGCCAGACGCTCGATGACGGACTCATCATCCAGTGCATTGGTCAGGCTGGTGATAACCTGAATGTGCTCGTTGTTACGGGCTGCAATACCAATCACCAGACGGGCAATGTCATCTTCTTCTTCACCGAAGCGCACGCCTTCCGGGTACTGGCAGAACACCACGCCCGTTTTCAGTACGCGATCTTTCGCTTCAACCGTACCGTGTGGCACCGCGATAGACTCACCCAGATAAGTCGGGGTCAGTTTTTCACGATCCAGCATCGCCTGAACGTATTCCGGCTCAACGTAACCGCCTTTCACCAGCTGCTCGCCAGCAAAACGAATCGCTTCTTCTTTGGTTGCTGCTTTGCGACCGAGGAAGATGTTCTCCGCGCCCAGTTTGAACAGGTTAGCACTGGAATCGTCAAAGCTGTCTTTCAGACTGTCTTTCACTTTCACTTCGTTTTCAGTATGGCGCTGGGCAGCAACGAGACGTTCGGTTAGGCTGGTGTACAGGCCGCTGTCGAGGAAGTTGGTCAGCGAAATATGCTGTGCCTGCGGAACCTGGCGCATAGCGCGTTCGGTCAGGTCACGGTGAGTGATGACGAGGTCCACATCTGGCGGCAGGTTGTTGATCGCGCTGTTAGTGACCGAAATCTGCGACAGACCTGCATCCTGAATTTTCTTACGCAGCACGCCTGCGCCCATCGCACTTGAACCCATACCGGCGTCACAGGCAACGATGATTTTACGTACGTGGCTCAGGTCGTTAGTCACATCGCCCGCAGATAGCGGAGATGTGCCTTTAGACTCAGCTTTCATGTCCTGCATACGACGAGTTGCTGCTTCAATATCATCTTCTTCTTTCACTTTGCTGGTTTTCAGCAAAATAGCAGAGACAACGAAGGAGACAGCCATCGCCGCACACACACCCGCGATGTTAGCGAAATAAGCACCTTTTGGTGTCATCGCCAGTACAGCAAGGATAGAACCCGGAGATGCCGGAGAAACCAGACCACCGCCCAGGATAGTCAGCGTGAACACGCCAGTCATACCGCCGAGGATGACTGCGAGGATCAGACGCGGATTCATCAGCACATACGGGAAGTAGATTTCGTGGATACCACCCAGGAAGTGGATGATTGCCGCACCGCCCGCAGACTGTTTAGCGCTACCACGACCAAAGAACATGTACGCCAGCAGCACGCCCATACCTGGACCTGGGTTAGCTTCAATCAGGAAGAAGATTGATTTACCCAGTTCATGGGACTGCTGAATACCCAGCGGCGAGAAGATACCGTGGTTAATGGCGTTGTTGAGGAACAGGATTTTCGCCGGTTCAACAAAGATAGACGCCAGCGGCAGCATGTCATGGACAACCATGAAGTTAACGCCCGCAGCCAGCATTTTGGACAGGGCTTCAACAATCGGGCCAATGCCGAGGAATGCCAGAATAGCGAGGATCATCCCGATGATGCCTGCGGAGAAGTTATTCACCAGCATCTCAAAACCGGATTTGATCTTACCGTCTACCCAGCGGTCGAAGTGCTTAATGCACCAGCCGCCCAGCGGACCTGCAATCATAGAACCGAGGAACATCGGCATGTCTGCGCCGACGATAACGCCCATGGTGGTAATGGCACCGACTACGCCACCACGTTTGCCGCCTACCAGCTTACCACCGGTATAACCGATCAGCAGCGGTAGGAGATAAGTGATCATCGGCCCGACCAGCTTCGCCAGCGTCTCGTTCGGTAACCACCCTGTTGGAATAAATAACGCGGTGATGATACCCCACGCGATAAACGCGCCGATATTTGGCATCACCATGTTGCTGAGGAAACGACCAAAGCTTTGCACTTTGATCTTAATATCGGATGACATAAAAACACCCCTTCTTATGTTTGCTGTCGCGCAGGCTGGAAGCCCGAGGTTTTTTGTTAATGTGGCGGCAGAGGTAGCCGGACCTTGTAGATACTGCGAAATCTGGCACTGAATCGGTTAACTGTCCAGTCGACGGGCTTTTGTGTGATATCAGTCACATAAATATAGGGGGTAGAGAGGTAATTGACGTGACGCTCATCACAAAACGCCTGTATAAAAAAGAAACAAGGCGGTGATTTTCGCTAAAAATGGCATTTAAATGTGAGTAATGTCACATTTTTGTTTTGATGGTTTGTTGAATCTTTGTGATCTGAATCACAAGATATTTTCTTACGGCGTTCACCTGATGTGATCTACAGCATGTTATGCCTTCGTCATACAATCGTTATGTAACTAAGCAACTCATCACCTCTAAAAATTATTCTTTGGTGTTATGGCGAGAATCGCGAACCCGGATTATTGTCAAAATATCAGCCTGACTCCCTTCTGGCTGCCAGCCAAAAAACAACACTGATAAACGTGAATCCGAGGCAGATATGTTTCTAAACTATTTCGCGTTGGGAGTGCTGATCTTCGTCTTTCTGGTGATTTTTTATGGAATCATCGCGATACATGACATCCCTTATCTGATTGCCAAAAAGCGCAATCACCCCCATGCCGACGCTATTCATACGGTGGGCTGGGTGAGCCTGTTTACTCTGCATGTTATCTGGCCGTTTCTGTGGATCTGGGCGACGCTCTATCAACCGGAGCGTGGCTGGGGTATGCAGTCACATGTTGCGTCGCAGGAGAAAGCGACTGAACCGGAAATCGCCGCACTTTCTGACCGAATTTCCCGGCTGGAGCATCAACTCGCCGCCGAGAAAAAGACTGACTATTCCACGTTCCCGGAGATCTAATTATGGATCTATTGATTGTTTTAACTTACGTGGCGCTGGCGACGGCGGCGCTGGGAGGCGTGTTTCTGGTGAGTGGTTTGATTTTGTTGATGAACTACAACCACCCTTACACTTTTACCGCGCAAAAGGCAGTGATAGCGATCCCTATCACGCCACAGGTGACGGGAATTGTTACTGAAGTCACTGACAAGAATAATCAGCTTATTCAAAAGGGCGAGGTGCTTTTTAAGCTCGACCCTGTTCGTTACCAGGCGCGAGTTGACAGACTTCAGGCTGACCTGATGACGGCGACGCATAATATAAAGACGCTGCGTGCGCAGCTCACTGAAGCGCAGGCCAACACCACCCAGGTTTCAGCGGAGCGCGACCGTCTGTTTAAAAATTATCAACGTTACCTGAAAGGCAGCCAGGCGGCGGTGAATCCGTTCTCGGAACGTGACATCGACGATGCGCGGCAAAATTTCCTCGCGCAGGATGCGTTAGTGAAAGGCTCGGTGGCGGAGCAGGCGCAGATCCAGAGTCAGCTCGACAGTATGGTCAACGGCGAGCAATCGCAGATTGTGAGCTTAAGAGCGCAACTTACTGAAGCAAAATATAATCTTGAGCAGACTGTCATTCGCGCACCAAGCAATGGCTACGTCACTCAGGTACTGATCCGCCCAGGTACATACGCAGCTGCCTTGCCGCTGCGTCCGGTGATGGTCTTCATCCCCGAGCAAAAACGGCAAATTGTCGCCCAATTTCGGCAAAACTCGCTGTTACGTCTGAAACCTGGCGATGATGCGGAAGTGGTGTTTAACGCGCTACCTGGGCAGGTGTTCCACGGCAAATTGACTAGTATTTTACCTGTCGTGCCAGGCGGTTCTTATCAGGCGCAGGGGGTATTGCAATCATTAACGGTCGTTCCCGGCACGGACGGTGTGCTGGGAACCATTGAACTGGACCCTAACGATGATATCGATGCCTTACCCGACGGCATCTACGCCCAGGTGGCGGTTTACTCCGACCATTTCAGCCATGTTTCGGTGATGCGGAAAGTGCTGCTAAGAATGACCAGTTGGATGCATTATCTTTATTTGGATCATTGAGACTTATATCACCTGTGTTTTGCGTGAGCCTGAGCCATACTGATATTTTTCCTCGCACAAAGGACTCGGCATGAAACTCGTCGGTAGCTACACCAGCCCGTTTGTACGCAAACTTTTTATTCTGTTGTTAGAAAAGGGCATAACTTTCGAATTTATTAATGAACTGCCCTATAACGCGGATAACGGCGTGGCGCAATTTAACCCGTTAGGGAAAGTGCCGGTGCTGGTGACCGAAGAGGGCGAATGCTGGTTTGATTCGCCGATCATCGCTGAATATATTGAGTTAATGAATGTCGCTCCGGCGATGTTGCCGCGCGATCCGCTGGAGTCGTTGCGGGTGCGCAAAATTGAGGCGCTGGCGGATGGCATTATGGATGCCGGGCTGGTATCGGTGCGTGAACAGGCGCGTCCGGCGGCGCAGCAGTCTGAAGATGAATTGTTACGCCAGCGGGAGAAAATCAACCGCAGTCTGGATGTGCTGGAAGGATATCTGGTCGATGGCACACTCAAAACCGATACGGTCAATCTGGCGACTATCGCCATTGCCTGTGCTGTCGGATATCTCAATTTCCGCCGCGTTGCGCCAGGTTGGTGTGTCGACCGCCCACACTTAGTCAAACTGGTCGAAAACCTGTTTAGCCGCGAAAGTTTTGCTCGCACCGAACCGCCAAAGGCTTGATGCGCGATATGTCCTCCTGACCCATCTCACGTTACAATCCGTGGTTATGTTAAACGCCCTTCTCCGTGTGAGAGGGCCTTGATCAGCCAGGTTTCCTATGACAACCGAAACGCGTTCCCTCTATAGTCAACTTCCGGCTATTGATCGCTTATTGCGCGATAGCTCCTTCCTTTCTTTGCGTGATACTTATGGTCACACCCGCGTGGTGGAATTGTTGCGTCAGATGCTCGACGAAGCGCGAGAAGTGATTCGTGGCAGCCAGACGCTGCCTGCGTGGTGTGAAAACTGGGCGCAAGAAGTCGATGCCCGGTTGACGAAAGAGGCGCAGAGCGCGCTGCGTCCGGTGATCAACCTGACGGGAACCGTGCTGCATACCAACCTTGGGCGAGCTTTACAGGCGGAAGCCGCGGTGGAAGCCGTTGCGCAGGCTATGCGTTCGCCAGTGACCCTCGAGTACGATCTGGACGACGCCGGACGCGGACATCGCGATCGGGCGCTGGCGCAGCTGCTGTGCCGTATTACGGGGGCGGAAGATGCCTGTATCGTCAATAACAATGCGGCGGCGGTGTTATTGATGTTGGCGGCCACTGCCAGCGGGAAAGAGGTGGTGGTATCTCGCGGCGAACTGGTGGAGATTGGCGGCGCGTTTCGTATTCCCGATGTTATGCGTCAGGCAGGCTGCACCCTACACGAAGTAGGGACCACCAACCGCACGCACGCGAATGATTATCGTCAGGCGGTGAATGAAAATACCGCACTGTTGATGAAAGTACATACCAGTAACTACAGCATTCAGGGGTTCACCAAAGCGATAGACGAAGCTGAACTGGTGGCGCTCGGCAAAGAGCTGGATGTTCCAGTGGTGACTGATTTAGGCAGTGGCTCGCTGGTCGATCTTAGCCAGTACGGTTTGCCGAAAGAGCCAATGCCGCAGGAGTTGATTGCGGCGGGCGTCAGTCTGGTGAGCTTCTCCGGCGACAAGTTGTTAGGCGGGCCGCAGGCCGGGATTATCGTTGGTAAAAAAGAGATGATCGCCCGCCTGCAAAGCCACCCGCTGAAGCGTGCATTACGCGCGGATAAAATGACCCTCGCGGCGCTGGAAGCCACGTTGCGTCTTTATTTACACCCTGAAGCTCTGAGTGAAAAATTACCGACCCTGCGCCTGCTTACCCGCAGCGCAGAGGTCATTCAAATCCAGGCACAACGTTTACAGGCTCCCCTTGTCGCACATTACGGCGCGGAGTTTGCGGTACAGGTTATGCCATGTCTTTCGCAGATTGGCAGTGGTTCGCTGCCGGTTGATCGCCTGCCGAGCGCGGCATTAACGTTTACACCCCATGATGGACGCGGTAGCCACCTTGAGTCATTAGCCGCCCGCTGGCGTGAATTGCCAGTGCCGGTGATTGGTCGTATTTATGACGGACGATTGTGGCTGGATTTACGCTGCCTTGAAGATGAGCAACGGTTTTTGGAGATGTTGTTGAAATGATTATTGCGACTGCCGGACACGTTGACCACGGCAAAACAACCTTATTGCAGGCGATTACTGGCGTAAATGCTGACCGTCTGCCGGAAGAAAAAAAGCGCGGCATGACCATCGATCTCGGCTATGCCTACTGGCCGCAGCCGGATGGTCGCGTGCCTGGTTTTATCGACGTTCCCGGTCATGAAAAGTTTCTTTCCAACATGCTGGCGGGCGTTGGTGGTATCGATCACGCGCTGTTGGTGGTGGCGTGCGATGACGGCGTGATGGCACAGACCCGTGAGCATCTGGCGATTTTGCAGCTGACCGGTAACCCGATGCTGACAGTGGCGCTGACCAAAGCCGATCGCGTGGACGAAGCGCGTGTTGATGAGGTTGAACGCCAGGTAAAGGAGGTTCTGCGGGAATACGGTTTTGCTGAGGCAAAACTGTTTATCACCGCAGCAACCGAAGGTCGGGGAATTGATGCCCTGCGCGAGCATCTGCTTCAGTTGCCGGAACGCGAGCACGCCAGCCAACATAGTTTCCGCCTCGCGATTGACCGCGCATTTACCGTAAAAGGTGCCGGGCTGGTCGTCACCGGTACGGCGTTAAGCGGGGAAGTGAAGGTAGGCGATTCACTCTGGCTGACTGGTGTAAATAAACCGATGCGTGTACGTGCGCTGCATGCGCAAAACCAGCCAACAGAAACCGCCAATGCCGGGCAGCGTATCGCGCTTGACATCGCGGGTGATGCGGAAAAAGAGCAGATTAACCGTGGCGACTGGCTGCTTGCCGATGTGCCGCCAGAGCCGTTCACACGGGTGATTGTCGAGCTTCAAACCCATGCACCGCTGACCCAGTGGCAGCCGCTGCATATTCACCACGCCGCCAGCCACGTCACGGGACGCGTTTCACTGCTGGAAGATAACCTTGCTGAACTGGTCTTCGACACCCCGTTATGGCTGGCAGATAACGACCGCCTGGTATTGCGCGATATCTCTGCCCGCAACACGCTGGCCGGAGCGCGCGTCGTGATGCTTAACCCGCCGCGTCGCGGTAAACGTAAACCAGAGTATCTGCAATGGCTGGCTTCCCTCGCCAGGGCACAGAATGATAGCGAAGCGTTAGCCGTTCACCTGCAACGCGGCGCGGTTAATCTTCCTGATTTCGCTTGGGCGCGCCAGCTCAACGGCGAAGGGATGCGCGAACTGCTGCAACAGCCTGGCTATATTCAGGCTGGTTATAGCTTGTTGAATGCGCCGGTTGCCGCTCGCTGGCAACGGAAAATTCTCGACACATTAGCGACTTATCATGAGCAACATCGCGATGAACCTGGGCCTGGGCGCGAACGTCTGCGACGTATGGCGTTGCCAATGGAAGATGAAGCGCTAGTACTGTTGCTGATTGAAAAGATGCGCGAAAGCGGCGACATCCTCAGTCATCACGGTTGGCTGCATCTGCCGGATCACAAAGCGGGCTTCAGCGAAGAGCAGCAGGCCATCTGGCAAAAAGCAGAGCCGCTGTTTGGTGACGAGCCGTGGTGGGTGCGTGATCTGGCAAAAGAGACGGGTACCGACGAGCAGGCAATGCGCCTGACGCTACGCCAGGCGGCGCAGCAAGGAATAATTACCGCGATCGTCAAAGATCGTTATTACCGTAACGATCGGATTGTCGAATTTGCCAATATGATCCGCGATCTCGATCAGGAGTGTGGTTCAACCTGCGCGGCGGATTTCCGCGATCGCTTAGGCGTAGGCCGAAAGCTGGCAATTCAGATTCTGGAATATTTTGACCGCATTGGCTTTACGCGTCGTCGTGGAAATGATCATTTATTGCGCGACGCATTATTATTTCCGGAAAAATAAGGAAATGATTAATTAATTTTTAAAATAAATTAATACAAATTTCTTATGATTTTAAATAAAGCACATTGTTTAATGAATACAATGTGCTTTTTATTAGATTAATTTTGATAATTAATAATAATGATCATGTTTTCGAATGAAAATCCTCAGTAAGCTGCCCACCCTTTTTTACACTTTCAGGAGTGTGTTATGGCATCTTCAACTTTCTTTATTCCTTCTGTGAATGTCATCGGCGCTGATTCATTGACTGATGCAATGAATATGATGGCAGATTATGGATTTACCCGTACCTTAATTGTCACTGACAATATGTTAACGAAATTAGGTATGGCGGGTGATGTGCAAAAAGCACTGGAAGAACGCAATATTTTTAGCGTTATTTATGATGGCACCCAACCTAACCCCACCACGGAAAACGTCGCCGCAGGTTTGAAATTACTTAAAGAAAATAATTGCGATAGCGTGATCTCCTTAGGCGGTGGTTCTCCACACGACTGCGCAAAAGGTATTGCGCTGGTGGCAGCCAATGGCGGCGATATTCGCGATTACGAAGGCGTTGACCGCTCTGCAAAACCGCAGCTGCCGATGATCGCCATCAATACCACGGCGGGTACGGCCTCTGAAATGACCCGTTTCTGCATCATCACTGACGAAGCGCGTCATAACAAAATGGCGATTGTTGATAAGCACGTGACTCCGCTGCTTTCTGTCAATGACTCCTCTCTGATGATTGGTATGCCGAAGTCACTGACCGCCGCAACGGGTATGGATGCCTTAACGCACGCTATCGAAGCGTATGTTTCTATTGCCGCCACGCCGATCACTGACGCTTGTGCACTGAAAGCCGTGACCATGATTGCCGAAAACCTGCCGTTAGCCGTTGAAGATGGCAGTAATGCGAAAGCGCGTGAAGCAATGGCTTATGCCCAGTTCCTTGCCGGTATGGCGTTCAATAATGCTTCTCTGGGTTATGTTCATGCGATGGCGCACCAGCTGGGCGGTTTCTACAACCTGCCACACGGTGTATGTAACGCCGTTCTGCTGCCGCATGTTCAGGTATTCAACAGCAAAGTCGCCGCTGCACGTCTGCGTGACTGTGCCGCTGCAATGGGCGTGAACGTGACAGGTAAAAACGACGCGGAAGGTGCTGAAGCCTGCATTAACGCCATCCGTGAACTGGCGAAGAAAGTGGATATCCCGGCAGGCCTACGCGACCTGAACGTGAAAGAAGAAGATTTCGCGGTTCTGGCGACTAATGCCCTGAAAGATGCCTGTGGCTTTACTAACCCGATCCAGGCAACTCACGAAGAAATTGTGGTGATTTATCGCGCCGCAATGTAATCATCATTCCAACAACGGCTGGCAAATTGTCAGCCGCTTTTTCAACTATCTCTGTAATCCTTGCCCGTAAATTCGTGATAGCTGTCGTAAAGCTGTTACCGACTGGCGAAGATTTCGCCAGTCACGTCTACCCTTGTTATACCTCACACCGCAAGGAGACGATCATGACCAATAATCCCCCTTCAGCACAGATTAAGCCCGGCGAGTATGGTTTCCCCATCAAGTTAAAAGCCCGCTACGACAACTTTATTGGCGGTGAATGGGTAGCCCCTGCCGATGGTGAGTATTACCAGAATCTGACGCCGGTGACCGGGCAGCTGCTGTGCGAAGTGGCGTCTTCGGGCAAACGAGACATCGATCTGGCGCTGGATGCTGCGCACAAAGTGAAAGATAAATGGGCGCACACCTCGGTGCAGGATCGCGCGGCGATTCTGTTTAAGATTGCCGATCGAATGGAACAAAACCTCGAGCTGTTAGCGACAGCTGAAACCTGGGATAACGGCAAACCCATTCGCGAAACCAGTGCTGCGGATGTACCGCTGGCGATTGACCATTTCCGCTATTTCGCCTCGTGTATTCGGGCGCAGGAAGGTGGGATCAGTGAAGTTGATAGCGAAACCGTGGCCTATCATTTCCATGAACCGTTAGGCGTGGTGGGGCAGATTATCCCGTGGAACTTCCCGCTGCTGATGGCGAGCTGGAAAATGGCTCCCGCGCTGGCGGCGGGCAACTGTGTGGTGCTGAAACCCGCACGTCTTACCCCGCTTTCTGTACTGCTGCTAATGGAAATTGTCGGTGATTTACTGCCGCCGGGCGTGGTGAACGTGGTCAATGGCGCAGGTGGGGAAATTGGCGAATATCTGGCGACCTCGAAACGCATCGCCAAAGTGGCGTTTACCGGCTCAACGGAAGTGGGCCAACAAATTATGCAATACGCAACGCAAAACATTATTCCGGTGACGCTGGAGTTGGGCGGTAAGTCGCCAAATATCTTCTTTGCTGATGTGATGGATGAAGAAGATGCCTTTTTCGATAAAGCGCTGGAAGGCTTTGCACTGTTTGCCTTTAACCAGGGCGAAGTTTGCACCTGTCCGAGTCGTGCCTTAGTGCAGGAGTCAATCTACGAACGCTTTATGGAACGCGCCATCCGCCGTGTCGAAAGCATTCGCAGCGGTAACCCGCTCGACAGCGTGACGCAAATGGGCGCGCAGGTTTCTCACGGGCAACTGGAAACCATCCTCAACTACATTGATATCGGTAAAAAAGAGGGCGCTGACGTGCTCACAGGCGGGCGGCGCAAGCTGCTGGAAGGTGAACTGAAAGACGGCTACTACCTCGAACCGACGATTCTGTTTGGTCAGAACAATATGCGGGTGTTCCAGGAGGAGATTTTTGGCCCGGTGCTGGCGGTGACCACCTTCAAAACGATGGAAGAAGCGCTGGAGCTGGCGAACGATACGCAATATGGCCTGGGCGCGGGCGT
Organism: Shigella sp. FJ200513; assembly: GCF_040495915.1. Lineage (NCBI taxonomy): Bacteria > Pseudomonadati > Pseudomonadota > Gammaproteobacteria > Enterobacterales > Enterobacteriaceae > Shigella > Shigella sp. FJ200513. Next base: position 13,609 of record NZ_JBDYCV010000091.1, read on the forward strand.
CTGGAGCCGCAACGGTAATCTGGCCTATAAGATGGGGCGCGGCATACAGGCTGGGCGCGTGTGGACCAACTGTTATCACGCTTACCCGGCACATGCTGCGTTTGGTGGCTACAAACAATCAGGTATCGGTCGCGAAACCCACAAGATGATGCTGGAGCATTACCAGCAAACCAAGTGCCTGCTGGTGAGCTACTCGGATAAACCGTTGGGGCTGTTCTGATATAAGAAGCTGGTCGCATTGGGTATTCATTGCCTGATGCGACGCTTACGCGTCTTATCATGCCTACGGGAACCTGACCGTAGGCCGGATAAGGCGTACACGCCGCATCCGGCATAAACAAAGCGCACGTTGTTACAATTTACGTTTTAAACCTACGTGCGCAATAACCCAGACTACGCCAACAGAAGTGCGTTTCTGGGGCGTGTTTTGTCAGGAGTTTAATCTCGCGTTTCGATGGTGAGCGGGCGAACCAGGCCGTAAATCACCATTGGTGATCCGAGGCCAATCAGCAATAAACGGTAGATAATTGAAGGTTTAATACGCTTAATCTGTACTGTGGATGTTTTACTGGAGTTATTCATTAGTTTGGCCAATAGTTCCACTATTTCAATATGATAAACCTCGTCCTGTTGAAAAACCAGACAGCACATTTCAGAAAGTATATAAAAAACAATATGTCGTTATATAAATAAGGAAATTGCACTGCATCATGGCATTTCATAATATGCGTTAATTGTTCTTTTTTATATTCTTTGAGGGAAATATGTTCCTGGACTATTTTGCACTGGGAGTGCTTATTTTTGTATTTCTGGTGATATTCTATGGGATTATTATTTTACATGATATTCCCTACCTGATTGCTAAAAAACGTAATCATCCTCATGCCGACGCCATTCATGGGTAATGACTCCAACTTACTGATAGTGTTTTATGTTCAGATAATGCCCGATGACCTTGTCATGCAGCTCCACCG
>NZ_JBDYCV010000092.1:0-14472 GCF_040495915.1 Shigella sp. FJ200513
GGTGGAGCTGCATGACAAGGTCATCGGGCATTATCTGAACATAAAACACTATCAGTAAGTTGGAGTCATTACCAACTGGTGACTCTCACCAGGGGCTATATAGGATATGCCTAATACCGTGGCGTGAGCAGTCCGGAACTGGAGTAGAACTCTTAGTAAAAAGCACTATTTCATCCTTGTTGCTGAAGCATGGGGAATAATTGTTCGCAAAGCAAAACACCGTTATTCATTGCTTCTACCCGTGCCTCGCTTTCTGTATTACGAAATTGTGCCAACACATGTGCCAGCCGATAAAAACCCACCGCGGTGAGGTCATTCGCCAGCAACTCTGCCTGATTAATAGCGCTCTGTTCCTGATAGCGCCAGCCGTTATGGAGCAGTTGAATAAGTAACGCCTGGCAGCGCATCAGCAACTGATGAGCAGTAGACGGCACAGGCAGAACGCTGGCAGAAGGTAGTGATACCACCACAGGCGCAGTTTCTGCGTCCAGCGCCCAGGCACGAGTCTTTGTCATCATTACCTGTGGTTCCAGTGTCAATTGCCCATCAACAAAACTGACAAAGCCAGAAACCAGACACACGGGGTCGTCTGTTTGTTGCAAAAGCGCCGCCATGCGTTCAATGGCATAAGGCGCGCTGGCTGAGGCTGGCAGTGATAACGTCAGCAGATTATCTTCACCTTCGCCGCTGATTACCTGCGCATCCAGCGTCTGGCGGCTGCTATCCCAACCGAGCGAAATACACTCAGCGACCGGCAGAATAAATAAGTTATCGACCTGATTAAGAGGCCGTATGCAGGCGGGGGGACGCTGGCGTAAATATTCCCGCAAAGCCACAATGCCCGGCTGGCGTAACGGCGCGCTCAACATTTGCCAGGCATCAGGCGACAGCGGTACAACGCTGCTTAAGCGGTTGCGGGTAGCTAACAGCAGCTCGCCATCGGCACTGCGTTTTGCTGCTTGTGAAACAATTTGCCCACCCGCCAGTGCGCCAGCCTGAAAACTAAACAGCCGACGCGTAGCTGCCGGTGAGTCTTCCTGTTCACTTCGCGGCCAACTGCGCGAAAGGTGCAAAATACTGCCGGTGTCGGGATCGGTAAACCAGATGCGTAAACCATAATGCTCAATATCCTGCCAGCAACGCATACCTAAAGACACCAGCCGCAGATGATCAAGCTTTGCTTCTCCGGCAATGCCAGAGCCAACGACCGTGCGCCACGGCACAGGAGGAACTTCACCAACACTGTCGCTCCGGGCCATCTCTTGTGCGCAATTTAATCGACTGTTTAATGCCGCAAGCTGACGTAAGCATTCTCCGGCATGATAGTGGCTGGCGCGGGCGTGGAAGGCATCAACGCTGGCGCGCAGTTGCCGTAGCGATTCACTCACCCATCGCCAGCTGCAGCGTTCCGCTGCTTGCTGCGCGCGGCTGAAAGCGGCCTCGTAGTGAATAAGCGGCTGGCTGATGCCGCTCAGCCATAATGCCTGGCTTAGTTGTTGAACATATTGACGACACGTTTTGCCTTCTTCGCTGGCAAACGGATCGTCAGATGATGTGACGTGTTCGCTGCGCATCTGCCAGATTAAATGAGTCAATTCCGCTTGCTGCGCTTTTGCCTGGACAAAGGCCTGTACTGCCAGTACGACATGTTCGCAAAGTGTGCCTTCAATACAATCACAACGGGCGAAACGAATACTGCTGCGGGAATAAAAACGCACATCGCTCATCGGTAAGCGGGCAGAGGGAATTTCACCCGGCGCACAGAACAACTCAATGGTGATGCTTTTAGCGACCAGCGCCTGTGCGCGTTTGCGGGTGGCATCGGGAAGGGTAGCCAGTTCTTCCAGCCAGATTGCCGGATCCCATTCCTCTTCTTTTCCCGTAGGCTGGGCGGTAGCACAAAGTCGTTGATAACTTAACACCAGCATCACGCGATGACGGCACATGCCGCTGGCCCCATAGGTGCACTGAGCCTCTTTCAGTGCCTGGCCGTTCGCCAGCTGGGTACGGACACCGTCACTGAAGGTGGCGATTAAAGCGCTGTTCTCATGGCTGATTTCCGGGACGTTGCCATTTTCCAGTTCCTTAAGGCTGCGCTTAACAAAACCGGCATTGCTTAACGCCGTCAGTGCCTGCGGTGTCAGTTCTAATAATTCCGGACGTAGTGAATTCATGACTGAAGATTCTCCGCAAGCCATGATGCCAGCTCGCCCGGTGTCATGGCGGCTATTTGTGCGCCGATATTAACCAGCGCCTGGGCCGTATCGCGGTCATAGCAAGGTGTTGCTGTGCTATCGAGCGCTGCCAGTCCCAGCACTTTGATGCCGCTCTGGACACACTTTTTCACTTGGTGCGTCAGCAATGATGATGAACCCCCTTCATAAAAATCGCTCACGAGGATAATGACGCTTTTTGCAGGTTGTTCAATAAGTTGCCGACCATACTCCATGGCACTGGCGATATTGGTTCCGCCGCCTAATTGCACTTTCATTAATAACTCTACCGGATCGGCAACGTCTGCCGTGAGATCAACGACGCTTGTGTCAAACGCCACCAGATGGGTACGAATGCCGGGTAACTGCCATAAACAGGCCGCCATCACCGCAGAGTGGATCACCGAATCGACCATCGATCCGCTTTGATCAACCAGTAAGACCAGTTGCCATTGCTCGCTTTGGCGTTTAATGCGGCTGTTAAAGCGGGGGAATTCGATATACAACTTGCCGTGTTGCGGGTGCCAGTGTTGCAGGTTGGCGCGCAGAGTACTTTTGAAATCAAAGTTTCGCGCCAGTGGAATAAATGAGCGGCGACGACGATCGCGGACACCAGAAAAAGCCTGACGAACTTCCTTTGCCAGTCGCGCCATAATTTCTTCCACAACCTGGCGCACAATCCTGCGGGCGGCAGCCAGTACTTCGGGGTTCATCAGATGTTTGGTGTGCAAAACGGCGCGTAGCAGGCTTTCGGAAGGCTGCATACGTTCCAGCACGTCGAGATTTGTCACCACATCTTCAATGCCGTAGCGCAGTACGGCATCGCTTTCCAGCCGCTCAATCACCTGTTGCGGAAACAGCGTGTGAATACTGTTGATCCACTCAGGAGTGGTGAGATTTGAGCCACCTAATCCACTAGAGCGTTCACCACGCTGGAGCCGTTCAGGATCGCGCCCATACAGCCACTCCAGCGCGTGATCTATCTGCCGGGCGTTGTCATCCAGCCCACAAAGCGTCGTTTCTGCCGCTTCGCCAAGAATTAATCGCCAGCGTTGTAGCTCACGGGTGGTCAGAAGATCGTTCAGTTCAGACATGGAAAACTCCCCAGTGTTGCAGCGATGCCAGTGCCTGCTGTTCGAGTTGTTGATGATGTGCAATGGCTTGCGGTGGACAATGCAACGGCATTTGCAGTGCCGAAACGGGAAGTTGCGCCAGTTGATAATGCTCAAGCACCTGATGCGCCAGCGTCCCGCGTTCTCGTGGCGGTAGCCAGGCCATTGCCGCGCGTAAATCGGGCAGGGCATTGGTAAAATCGGCATCACTTAGTTGATTTAAATGACTGCTGAAACCGGCGATAAATGCCGGCTGACAGGCCAGTTGATGACGGGCTAATGCCAGCAAACCGTGCAGCGCCTCGCCGGATTGTGCCGGGGATAACTGCGCCAGCATCGTCAGCGCCGCTTCGGCACTAGCGTTGGGATGTTCCAGACGCATCAGCGCACCAAGAGTCGCGCCGCGATCCAGTGCCAGGACATGAATCGCCTGACTGTGTCGCTCCAGCAAGGCTACCGCCGCAGAAAGCGAAACGCCGGGGAGTTGCACACCGCTATGTAGATCGCGCAGGATATGACACAACGCTTGCCAGCTATGCAAGTGAGCGTGAAACTCCTTTTCATCCGGTCTGCCGTTGGATTCACACAGCCACAGCGTGCGATCGATAGCCGCGCATAACGTCGTTTGTAATATCTGCGCGCCTTGCATACCGCTAATTTCATCCAGCCGCCATAAGGCATATAGCACTTCCAGCGCCTGGCCCATTTCGGCAAATTGATTTTCCTGGGCGATTAATAATGTGAGTTGCTCCAGTAATTGTTGACTGAAGGACGCCAGACCCGCTGACGCCGCTTGGCTAAGACATGTGGTAATGCTGCCGATTCCACCCGCGTCCAGCATATCGGCTTCTAATTTATGGCGTGCGGCTTCCAGGAGTGTGGCACCAAAGCAGGCGGCCTCAATCAATGCCGCATGCTGGCTAAGCGGGCGGGTTAATTTCCAGCGTTCTTCACCGTTGCCTGCAAGTGTCAGTGTGCTTCCCTGCTGGCGTACAATCCCTGGGATCTCCAGTATTGCCAGCCGATGTAACACCTGACTTTGCGCTAGTCCATTGGGGTTAAAGCGATTTAAGGTAAGCTCCGCCGGAAGAGAGATTGCGGTACGTTCCAGTTCGCAAGTGACATCTTTTGGCAGAGGCGGTTGTGGCGTAGAAGGGGCAAGTTTACCGAATCCGTCACCCGCTAATGTGTCTATCAACGTTAGCAGAATCGGATCGGTATCGGGATGAATAACGCCGCGATAGCTCCACGGCAACGGCGCATTCAGGGCTTCTTTAATCAGCGATCCTGCTATGGCATCCAGCCAGTCAGTGCGTAACGGTAGTGTATGACCGCGCAACTGTGCCAGTGCCATCGCATGCAGATGAGCGGCAGCCATATCCGCGGTCGAAGCAGGCAACTTGTGCTGGCGCAAACGGGTGAGAACCGTTTTTAGCAGTTGTTCTCCCGCCTGCTGTAAGCCCCACTGCCAGCACCAGTTTTGCCAGACCGGGGCAGGCATTCCTGAAAGGTATCCTGCCAGCACATCAAGGCGCTTTTCACTGTAGGGGGTGAGATAACAACCTGTAACGGCATCTGCCAGCGACGGCAATTCTGGCGTGTTAATTACCTGCGGACATTCGCGCCACATTTTTGCCAGTGCCGGAGCGTGCCAGCCACCGCAGACAACTAACACGTCGCCATTATTTTGCTGCATCGCCCATCCAATCCAGCGGGCCATAAAGGCTTCGCGCTGACGATTTAGAGCATCGCCGGGGGAGTCGCCCCGCAGTTGGGCAAAATAGTGCGCCAGTGCAGAGGGTAATGCAGTTTGCTGGCTTTCATCTTCGAACAAGTGATCCCACAGGGTGTCGCTGTTATCCATGCGGGTGGCACGCAGCAGCAAGGTCTGGCTTTCCTCTTGCGTATCAGGCGAATCGTCCTCTTCTTCACTCTGCGCCCAGCAAGGCAAATCGATGAAGTAAGTTTGTGCCTGAATACGACGATCGGCTTGTAGCGCCTGCCACTCCGGCGAAAATTCAGCAAATGGCGTCCAGGCACCACGCCCGGGGGCTGCACCGTCCTGATACTGGCAATAACTGTAAATAGCTACCGGAAGCTGGTGGGCTAAAAACAGTTCGTCTACCCGGTCATTAAAATCAGCAGGGCCTTCAATCAACACGTATCGTGGCCGCTGGCTTTCGATTAACGATTTCACCAGCCGGGCGCAGGCCGGACTATGATGCCGGATGCCGACAATTAACGGCTCGCTCATGCATCTTTCCTCACGGCAGGCGGTGGCGGGCTTGATAATAAGCCTGCCAGTGAGCTTCTTTATGTGTGGCGACACGCTGTTCGAAGTAACGGCGCAGACGAGCGCGATCTTCTTCGTTATCTTTGACGATGGTTCCGGCAATGCAGTCCACCAGGTCGGCTGGCTCACCTGCGCGATTCGCTAAAAACCAGGCGCGGACGCCTACGGCGTGGGCCACGTTCACGGCTTCAGCGGTGGACATAATCGCTGTTAGTGTATCCATTGACGTTTTCTTTTCGCCGTTGGCACGCAGATCGCGGAAGGTGCGGACCAGTAACTCCAGTACCGCGTCAGGCACTTTATGCGGAATACCGCTATGGGCCAGCAAACGCGCCGAAGCACTGGCGACAAGCTCCAGCTCCTGGGCGAAATCCATAATCGGAAAGACAGTTTCAAAATCGAAGCGACGCTTTAGCGCAGCACTCATTTCATTGACGCCGCGATCGCGGGTATTGGCAGTGGCAATAATATTAAAGCCTTCTCGCGCATAGAGCTGACTGGCTTCACCAGTGAGTTCCGGCACCGTCATCACCCTGTCAGAAAGCATACCTAACAGACAGTCTTGCACTTCCAGCGGTGTACGCGTTATCTCTTCAAAACGGACGATTTTGCCGTCGCGCATTCCCTGGTAAAGCGGGGCAGGGACCAGCGCTTCCGTTGATGGACCATGATTGATAAGCAGGGCGTAGTTCCAGCCGTACTTGATTTGATCTTCGGTAGTAGATGCGCCGCCCTGGATGGTTAACCCGGCATCGCCGCTAATAGAGGTTGCCAGTAATTCAGACAGGAGAGATTTTGCGGTGCCAGGTTCCCCCACCAACATCAAACCGCGTCCGGTGGCAAGAGTGACTAACATACGTTCGACAGCGGAGGGACTAATCACCACTTTACGGCTAATATTTTGCGCGCTATCGCCAAGGATAAAAGCACGGGCCGCAGGCAAACTTAACTGCCAACCGGGCGGGCAAGGTGCGTTATCATTTTGTTTTAATTTTGCCAGTTCATCGGCGTATAACACAGCAGCAGGCGGACGCTGCAGATGATTATTCTGCGGTGACATATATTCATCCCTGAAATGTATTAATGAAATAAACGATATTTTACGCGCAATAAATGTTTGGCGCATTAGTTGTTTGAGCGAAAAATATCTGGAAAGCAGATCACAGTAAATAAAAAAAACTGCTGGTGAGGCAGGTTCTTTTATTTACTATTTTCAGGCCTAACACCACTGCCTGTGCAACATCGTGTTCCAACGAACGAATTATAACCACCTCTGGACAGTGTTGCAATTAAGATAATGAGATTTATAATCCTGACTGTTGGGAAGTTGCGCCGGATCGAACCTATTTCAAGTCCTGGCTACCGGACGGGTGGTGCCGCAGGTAGTGCTCTGATCCGGAGTGCAACATGGCGACTCAACAAACGTAAACCAGTATCGACAGGCAGTGTAAGGGTAAGGTGCTGGTGTTGTGCTCCTTAATAAGGAGAGCGGATGGACACGCTGACACAAAAGTTAACCGTGCTCATTGCTGTACTGGAGCTATTAGTGGCTCTGTTACGGTTGATTGATTTGTTGAAGTAACGGGCAAATTGAAACGCATCTAAGGGGGAATACCGTTCCCCCCTTTAATAAAGCTATACTCGTCATACTTCAAGTTGCATGTGCTGCGACTTGAATTATCTAGAGTATATAATTCTATTTGTTGGTTGAATATATTCTGTAGTTTACAATTAAAAATTACTATTACAGGTTCAGGTGATTCGCCTCGTAATTTTTGCTCATCAATAAACTCATCTCTTATATAAATCAACGCATCATTTATTAGCGGGTCAACATCCTCTCGATCACGTTGATGAAATGTTGGACGTAGCCGGAACCGTTCCAGTCGGTAGACGGAACCTGTAAATAATTCAGAGCATTTATGGATCTCAAGTCTGAAGGAAAACGGATCTTCAGGTACAGGGACCTCATAATCGTAAATAGCAACCAGCTCTTTTTGCACGATCATCGCTTTCCCCGCTGGTAAGTCGTGTAGATAACGGGCAGTCGCATCACTGCCCGCTTTGTTTTAATGGAAAATGACGTCAGGTGCGCTTAACGCCTCACTCAAATCAAACACATCAAGTTCGGCAAAAGTGACGGATTTATTGTCACGGTACACTCGAAGAGAACGGAAGCTCATTAGCGCTTTGCTATCAACATTGTAGTGGTTAAAACCGGGTGAAAACTTAAGGACCAGCCGGTACTCACCCAGGTCATAGACAAATGCGTCCTCATAACCTGACTCCCAGCCTTTGTATCGCATTCCCATAAGTTGCCCAACGGTAGCGGATTTACCTTCCCAGCGAGTCAGGCTGTTACTGGTTGACTCGTCAGGTGTGAGCAGCACCGTGCGGCGCGACAACTGGCGAAAAGGCGGCATAATTTCGTAATCGGCAAAAAGCTGTGCAAATTCACTGCGCATTTCTGCTGTCATTTCTAACGGGTGGGCAATGCCAATCAGAGCGTCCGCAGGCAGGTCAATTGGCTCATCTTGCGCATTGCAGAACTCCCCCTCTGCGGCCACACGAAAGGCGTTGAGTAAACGACGCGGTTCATTTGCCGGATAACCCCCCATATTAATCGCTGGGTAACCAGACGGGTAAAGGGATGATTAACAAACAGAGAATGAAAATCTGCCAGCGACCAGCGTCGGGTGGTACGTAGGGCAGCTTCAAGACGCGGGAGCAGGTTTTTGCTCACCTGAGTAGCATCTTTTTTTAACCCTTTTAGTCGGGCCAGTGCCTCGGGCGCTTTCAGTTGATCGTCATCGGCGCGCAACCGGGGAACACTTTTCTGGCGAACGTTTTGCTGATCAAAGATAACCGGGTTGAGGTTTTCATCGAAGCGAACGGTAAACTGCCGGGGACCAAAATCAAAACTCAACGCCTGCGGATCATTAAGGCCCAGTGTTGGGACTAATCTGTCCGCTAACTCTTCCTGGCTTAGCCCGCGATTTTCTGCGACTACCTGAAGAAATTCCGCCGCGTTATCACGTAAGGGGCGGGATTTCGCCCGTTGCGATATATGATGCAGCTGCATCAGCGCCATATCATTATTCATCAGGGTAAGGATGTTCATGCCACTGACCGCACGGGCAGATTTGCCTTCTTGTGGCCAGGCGAGGATATGTGTCGTTAGATCCCGTGCCGTGCTTTCGTCACCAAAGAGACTTAACGCCAGAAATGCCCAGTTGTCTTTTGCGGGGGCACCAGCTTGTTGCCACGCAGTGAAGAGATCCCAGGCAAAAGCTGCCAGCGTTTGTGGCTGGCAGAACGTTTTCAGTTGTTCCAGCCCGCTATAAAAACGTCCCCCCTGGGTAAAGCGCAGCATTTCGCCGATAATTTCCAGAGCGTCATCGGTAACAGGTTGATTATTAGTGATAAGGCGCGGCCTGGACCACATTTGCGGATGCCAGAAATCAGGGGCTTTTGGAATGCGTGCCGGGTAAATCTCTATTGGACTCTGTTTAAGTAATTGTTCCAGGGCAGGCCATAGATCTGTACGCTGCCAACGATTGGCTACAGTTTGTAGCCATTCGCCATGCCCATGTTCGTAAAGTAAACGCAGGGCAAGTAATGCAGCTTCGCTTTTATCGCTAGATTTGGTGAAGACAAGAGGGATAAGTGCAGTAGCCGTATGTTCCGGCCATTGTAAAATCCACTGGCGAGCCAGATTACGCTGGCCCGCAAAAAGGTGCCAGACGCGGGCAATGGGCAGGGCCAGTTCTGTTGCGCCGAAATGAATCAGCAGCGGAAATATCTCTTTTGGATGTCGGGCAAAGGCGGTGTTTAATCCAGGCAAAGCATCGGTACCCAGCACACTTAACAAATATTCCACCCCGGTGTAATGAAAATCAGCCTCGACAATTTGTTGCCAGCACGATACCGCCATTTCGCGCGGCATCTGCGCGATAAGGTACAGATTCCAAATCCCCCAACGCTGTTCATTACCATAGTAAAATCCGTGCTGAAAAGTTCGCCACCCTCCCATCAACGCAATGCTATCTTGTGCCAGTAATGCATTGGTGGCGTCTTCCCGGTACTGTTTAGATTTGGCCTGATGCGCGTGATAAGTACGCAATAGTCCTATTGATGTGTATTCTTGCAGTTGCTGAGCATCAAAGGCATCCAACTGTCCATTAAGAAGACGCTTATTAAATTCCAGGCTATGAACGTCAAAACCTAATTCCCGCAAGAAGATATCCGCTCCTCTCGTAGCAAGACGTTCGTCAAAAGACATGGCGCTAAAATGGTCAATTGCAGTTTGCTGTTCCGGCGTCCAGTGTTTATTCGGCGACCTGTACGTTTGCGGTGCAAGCGTAAGATCAGGCAGCGAAAAGTGACGTATGGAAGTCTTTTTCTTTCTCCCACGCCATGGTGGTGAAACGAGGATTTCAGGCATTTGGCTGTTATCGGTGCTATCAATAACTGGTTTGGGCGGTGCCGATAAATAACTATTCAGCACTGCCCGGGCTTGAGTACTTAACCACGGCATCACTTCTGCTGCCAGTTGTGGCTGCGATGCCATCAGCGTTTGTAACAGCGTACGCCAGTATTCATCTCGAGCTTTTTGCTGTGCAGGCAGCTTTTTGTCTTCGATGATTGGATAACCTGGGCGGGCTGGTGGTTCTTTTAACGCCAGCAGTTCTGCCAGTGCGGCGAGTGTCGCATGGGGGAAGTTTTTACTGTATTTAGCCACACGTTGCAGGCTGGGTTTGTTTTTATCAGCAACTAACAGCAAGGTGCGGATGACTTGCGGATGGTTAATTTGTACCAGCAGACTGCCGCAATCTTCTTTATGGGCATATATCGCGAGGCGCGGAACGACTGCCAGTCCTTGTTCGCGCAAAAGGGCAGCGCAGGCCGCGTAGCCGAAGTGGTTTTCATGCGACATGTAGCTGGCTTCTCGATCGCTAAATATATCCTGGCTCCAGTAGCGTTCGAGTTTTCTCACCGCTTTGGGGTCAGTAGCAACAACTTTTAACCACTCCTTAGAATGAAAATGAGTCCGCGGGCATTCAAGGCTTACCAACTCATTGGCGATTTCTGGTTTTTCGGGGAGGATCAGCGCAATAAAAGGGCGGCGAACTTTGGTTATTCCTGGCAGTGCGGCAATGAGTTTGTCGGCGCAACGCTGCCAGCAGCTTTCCTCTGCCAGAGAGAGGTGTTTACGCAGTCGGAGATCGAATTCGTTATAGGTTTCTGAGCGATAACCATAGCCATAGTCCTCGTTCTGATACTGCAATGTGACTACCAGAGGATCACTCTCATAACACCGTGCAATAAACTGGCGTGCAATCACCACCTCAGTCGCATATTCCAGCCCCTCTTGTTGGACGATTTCGTCGAGCAACTGTTGGTTGTCATTTTGCGCGATAAAGGCTAGTGCCGCCATTGTGCGGGCCGGGACTGAGGGTTTGTGTTCGCCGATCAAGTTGATGGCCTGCGTAATGGCGGACTGCCACTCCGGTGAAAAATTTTCATAACGCCAGACAATGTTTTTTTTCTTCTCAGCTTTTTGTAGCAATTCATCACCCAGTGTCTGAATGATGCTTTCAGTGATAACAGGCACTGGTTCGCCCGGCCAATTGCGATGACTGAGTGGTGTTTTGCCTTTTTTATATTTCAGTTCCAGTTGGGCGTTATCCGCCAGCCACGGTAATTCCTTGTCCATGCTCTTTCCTTATTCAAACAGGGCTTCAATATCGTTAATTAGCTCGCTGGCGGTGATGGCATCGAGTACGGAGAACTGCGCTTCCTGTGTTGAATTACTCCCCCAGCCATAGCTTTCCGCTTTGCCTTCCCATAGCCACAGCTTGCTTAAGAGCTGCTCAGCGCTAAGTTCGGCTGGTGATATACCCACCGCAAAACCTTCGTCGATTTCCATGATTAACGACCAGCGACCGAGAGGTTTGATCATCCAGCCTCCATCCTGTGGTTCGCCCTTTATCCAGCCTTTATTTGCCAGCCCCATGACCCGGCCGCTCGGGCATTTTCTGCCTGCCCAGCGGGTCAGTTCGCTGGCGTTGCGCTCGGCTTCTGTCAGGGCGTAACTGTTACGGTCAAGCTGACGGAACGGTGGTAGCAGTTCGTAGTCGGCAAAAAGCTGACCAAAGGCGACAGCATCCGTCGGTGATATTTCCAGAACGTGAGGAATGCCGATAGAGATATCGCCTTCCGGCAGGGTGAAAAGATCATCGTCAGCGGTGCTGTAGCTGTTATCTTCCGCTACCCGGAAACAGGCCAGTAGCTGGTTGTCGGCGCTATAAACGCCCCAAATCAGACGGCGGGTTAAGTGGCGAACCAGCGGATGCACAACCAGGAAGAGTTGGAAGTTTTCCGGCGACCAGCGGCGACGCAGGCACATGGCGGATTCAAGCCTTGCTACCTGCTGGGCCGCGACGGTACGCGCATCTTTTTTCAGCAATTTGTAGCGGTTAACAGCATCGTTCGCCTGTGACTCATAATCGCTTTTGTTTGGTTTTGGCAGGTCTTTCAGGCGGCTGCCGGAAACATCACGCACAAACGGTTTTAAGGTTTCATCAAAGCTGACGGTGAACTGGCGTGGGCCAAAATCCAGCAGCAACGAACCGTTATCATCCAGACCGAGATCCGGTGCTAACCGATCTTCAAGCTCCGCTACCGTGAGTTCGCGGCTCTCGGCAATGTCGGCAATCTTTTCTTTTGCCCGCTCCTGTAATGCTTTGAATTTCAGTTTCTGAGCAATGCCGTTAAGCTGCATCAGGGCGATATCACTACCGATAGCGGCGAGAATATCCAACCCAACGGTGGCGCGTTTATGCTGGGATTCACCAGGCCAGGCGCGTATTAATGGCGTCAGTTTGCGGGCGGTGTCATCGTTACCGAGAACGCCTAACGCAGTGAACGCCCAACTCTCTTTCGACGGCGCGCCAGCGGTCTGCCAGGCGGTAAACAGATCCCAGGCAAATTCAGCCAGAGAGTCAGCGGTACAGGCGTCTTTCACCTGCAATAATCCCGGATACAGAGCCTCTTCCTGAGGGAAGCGGAGCATTTCGCCGAGGTGGAGGAGGGCGTTATCTGGCAGTGATTGGGCGTTTGCTTTTAATACCGGGCGCGTCCAGATCGATGGCTGATAAAAGGTCGGAAGAGTGGGGATTTTTGTCGGGTGATTATCTAAGGGATCGAGCGCAAGCAGAGCGTTCACCGCGTCTGTTACTTCCGACTGGTTATAACGCCGGGCGATTTCTTGCAGTAATGGCTGATGACCGTTTTCGGTAAGCATACGCAAGGCAGCGCGGGCGTTATCCTGTGCTTCACCGGCTTTGCCGAGCGCCGCAGGCAGCAGGCCGGTAAGGGCATGTTCCGGGTATTTCAACAGCCAGGTGCGGGCGTTTTCGCGTAGCGTTTTGAGTTTGTTGAAGGCACGGGCGACGGCAGGAGCCAGCTCACTCGCTGCGAAGTAATTCGTGATGGGCAAGGCTTCCTGTGGATAGCGTGTAATTGAGTTAACTAAACCAGGTAAACCTTTGAGTCCAAAATGTAACATGGCGTATTCGGTATCGGTATGTGGAGATAGAGTAAGGGCATTCCATGCTTTTACTGCTTTCTCCAGCCTCCAGCGGCAATGTTGTCAAAATCCCCAACTGCCAATAATGCCCGGTAGGTGAATGAAACACCTTAAATTCACTTAGTAAGGTTGAATAATCTTCATTTAGCCATGCCTCAACTACCGCTTCGGGAGCTTTAATATATGTACCAGCGATCCGTCGTTGAAAACCCATCCTTGCCAACAGGTTGGTAGTACTTTCTTCATGGCTAACCGTGATGTGTTTTGAATACCAGATATATTTCGCCAAAAGTTGATTACTGATTTCTTCTGTCAGATAACAGATTGGCTCGATGCCTAATGGCGCTAAATCCAGCACCGGAATCGGCGATTTTTTCTTTTTCGAAATCCATGGTGGGGAGACTACTATGGCTGGCAGTAGATCGGCGCTGGCATGGTTTGAGGGCTGTGTCAGTTGGTGCTGGCATGATTTCAGCACTGCAACTGCGGGTGTCGAAAGCCAGGGAATGACCTGTTCTGCCAGTGCTGGTTGCGAGATAAACATCGTCATTAGCATAATGCGCCAACTATTCTCTTCTTTTTGCACTAGAAGTTCCGCCAGTGCTGCCAGTGCTGCGTGTGGGAACGCAGCGCAGGCTTTCGTCATTCGATCGTGACAGCGTTTAGTATGCCCGGCTACACGTATAAGCAGTGTTAATGCGAACGGATGATTGATATGACGCAACACATCGGCGCAGTAGTCACTTGCGGCATAGGGAGCAAATCGGGGCAGGGCTGCAACACCTTGCTCCTGTAATACGGTGGCTGACCATATCGCACCACAATAGTAATCATCAAAAATGGCATATGGCTCGTGATATTTTTCTAATGAGGCAAGAATGTGCTCATCAGTCGCCACTATTTTTAACCACTCAAGCGAGGGTAATTTTTTTTGCCCCAGTAGATGCTGGGCAATTTCATGTGCAATTTCTGGTTTTTCGGGTAATAACAAAGCAATTAATGGTTGCCGCCATTCTGGAATATGTGGAATTGCGGCAATAAGTTTTTGTGCACATTTTTGCCAGAGAGACTCTTCCGCCAGTGATAAATGTTTACGTAGGCGTAATTCAAATCTGGAATATTGCTCCAAGTAGTCAGGTGCAATGCCAGACGGCAGAATAATAATGACATTATTCGCATAATCCCATTTGGTAATGACTCCAACTTACTGATAGTGTTTTATGTTCAGATAATGCCCGATGACCTTGTCATGCAGCTCCACCG
>NZ_JBDYCV010000093.1:0-14409 GCF_040495915.1 Shigella sp. FJ200513
TTTCTGCTCATTATTAGCTCCTTCTGATGCCATTCTATTTCAGGAAGGAGTGTCCGTTAAACTCAGGCTACCTCATACCGCCACCACCGTGGTTACCGCCGCCGCCGTACTGAGGAACAACACCTGCCAGAGCGCTACCGGAGAATACGATTGCTGCAATTGCTGCTACTTTTAAAAGTTTCATGTAAAACCCCCATCGGATTGATTTAAAAGTCGAATGGTAATTAACGTTGTGTCACGCGAATTGCCATTTGCGACTGTCTCTGCACTACAACTGCCGTTTTTTGAGTACCATACTGTGTAATATTTGCTTTATTACCAGAACCTTTCTGGATAATCATCGCAGTATTACCATAAGCACCTTGCGAAATACTGGCATCGTTGGCACTGCCCGCCTGATCAATATATGCAAGGTTATAATCTCCTGTCTGGTCAATCTTTGCCCGATTGCTACTACCTTCTTGCGCAACAACCGCCAAAAGTTTTGAGCCTCCCTGCCGTAACTGAGCACTATTATTAGTCCCAGCCTGACCAATTATGGCTGCCTGATTAAATGAAGACTTACTCAATTCATTTACCGCGAAGTTATATTCTGAATTAGCTAAATCATAACCTGCTGCGGCTGCAATCCCAGGCGCACCCAGTATTGTTAACATCATAAATAACAATTTGTTTTTCATGTTGTCACCCTGGACCTGGTCGTACATTTAAGAAATTAAATCATTTCAACTTGGTTGTTAACGCAACCTGTATTTTGTTAACGCTGCGTTACGATGGAAAGTATGTCTGCGGAAATATTTTTAATAACTCACCCGCGCGTTGTATTTTTCTTTTTTTGTTCATACCAAAGTATTAAAACCCGCGTAAATACGCTGTTATCTACGCAAAAAATATTTTGTTTTCTCTTAAATCTCCGTTTTCCGCTATCAAAAATCACCAGACAGTCATTCTTCTTGCCCGTCGCTGATTGCTGCGATATGTCTTGCGCACAAGCCGTGACAAACCTCGTCTTTTTGCAGTAAAAAAATTGTCCACGGAGGTGTGGAGAAAAAACAAAAACGTTTTACATGACGAAAGGACTACACCGAAATATTTTTTATATGTATTATTAGTAAGTTAGCACCATTTGTATGATTTTTTAAAATTGTGCAATAAAAACCAAATGTACAACTTTTCTATCATTTCTAAACTTAATAAAACCTTAATGTTAACATTTTAATATAATGAGTTACATTTTGTTACATGTTTAACACTTGATTTAAGATTTGTAATGGCTAGATTGAAATCAGATGTAATCCATTAGTTTTATATTTTACCCATTTAGGGCTGATTTATTACTACACACAGCAGTGCAACATCTGTCAGTACTTCTGGTGCTTCTATTTTAGAGGCAGCTGTCAGGTGTGCGATCAATAAAAAAGTGGGGTTTCATCATGTTTAATGAAGTCCATAGTATTCATGGTCATACATTATTGTTGATCACTAAACCTTCTTTGCAGGCGACAGCTCTCTTGCAGCACCTTAAACAATCGCTAGCAATTACAGGAAAATTACATAATATTCAACGTTCTCTGGACGATATCTCTTCAGGCTCTATTATTCTTCTGGATATGATGGAAGCGGATAAAAAGCTTATCCATTATTGGCAGGATACTTTGAGCAGGAAAAACAACAATATCAAAATATTGTTGCTAAATACGCCTGAAGATTACCCGTACCGCGACATTGAAAACTGGCCTCATATCAACGGCGTTTTTTATGCCATGGAGGATCAAGAACGTGTTGTCAATGGGTTGCAAGGCGTCCTGCGTGGCGAATGCTACTTTACGCAAAAGCTTGCCAGTTACCTGATTACACATTCTGGTAACTATCGTTATAACAGCACGGAATCAGCCCTCCTTACTCATCGGGAAAAAGAGATCCTGAATAAGCTGCGTATCGGCGCGTCTAATAACGAGATCGCTCGTTCGTTGTTCATCAGCGAAAATACGGTTAAAACGCATCTTTATAATCTTTTCAAGAAGATAGCCGTAAAAAACCGGACACAAGCGGTTTCCTGGGCAAACGATAACCTCAGGCGATAAAGCCATGAAACGTTATTTACGCTGGATTGTGGCGGCAGAATTTCTGTTCGCCGCAGGGAATCTTCACGCCGTTGAGGTAGAAGTCCCGGGATTGTTAACTGACCATACTGTTTCATCTATTGGCCATGATTTTTACCGAGCCTTTAGTGATAAATGGGAAAGTGACTATACGGGTAACTTAACGATTAATGAAAGGCCCAGTGCACGATGGGGAAGCTGGATCACAATAACGGTCAATCAGGATGTTATTTTCCAGACTTTTTTATTCCCGTTGAAAAGAGACTCCGAGAAAACTGTCGTCTTTGCACTGATTCAAACTGAAGAAGCACTAAATCGTCGCCAGATAAATCAGGCGTTATTAAGTACGGACGATTTGGCGCATGATGAATTCTAAATAAAAAATTGTTCGGAGGCTGCAATGCGTGTCAAACATGCAGTAGTTCTACTCATGCTTATTTCGCCATTAAGTTGGGCTGGAACCATGACTTTCCAGTTCCGTAATCCAAACTTTGGTGGTAACCCAAATAATGGCGCTTTTTTATTAAATAGCGCTCAGGCCCAAAACTCTTATAAAGATCCGAGCTATAACGATGACTTTGGTATTGAAACACCCTCAGCGTTAGATAACTTTACTCAGGCCATCCAGTCACAAATTTTAGGTGGGCTACTGTCGAATATTAATACCGGTAAACCGGGCCGCATGGTGACCAACGATTATATTGTTGATATTGCTAACCGCGATGGTCAATTGCAGTTGAACGTGACAGATCGTAAAACCGGACAAACCTCGACCATCCAGGTTTCGGGTTTACAAAATAACTCAACCGATTTTTAAGCCCCAGCTTCATAAGGAAAATAATCATGCAGCGCTTATTTCTTTTGGTTGCCGTCATGTTACTGAGCGGATGCTTAACCGCCCCGCCTAAAGAAGCCGCCAGACCGACATTAATGCCTCGTGCTCAGAGCTACAAAGATTTGACCCATCTGCCAGCGCCGACGGGTAAGATCTTTGTTTCGGTATACAACATTCAGGACGAAACCGGGCAATTTAAACCCTACCCGGCAAGTAACTTCTCCACTGCTGTTCCGCAAAGCGCCAGGGCTTACAAAACCTGCTTAACGAGCGCAAGGTTATTCGTGCGGCACAAGAAAACGGCACGGTTGCCATTAATAACCGAATCCCGCTGCAATCTTTAACGGCGGCAAATATTATGGTTGAAGGTTCGATTATCGGTTATGAAAGCAACGTTAAATCGGGCGGTGTTGGGGCAAGATATTTTGGGATCGGTGCAGACACGCAATACCAGCTCGATCAGATTGCCGTGAACCTGCGTGTCGTCAATGTGAGTACCGGTGAGATCCTCTCCTCGGTGAACACCAGTAAGACGATACTTTCCTATGAAGTTCAGGCCGGGGTTTTCCGCTTTATTGACTACCAGCGCTTGCTGGAAGGGGAAGTGGGTTACACCTCAAACGAACCCGTTATGCTGTGTCTGATGTCGGCTATCGAAACAGGGGTCATTTTCCTGATTAATGATGGTATCGACCGTGGTCTGTGGGATTTGTAAAATAAAGCAGAACGGCAGAATGACATTCTGGTGAAATACCGCCATATGTCGGTTCCACCGGAATCCTGACAGATAAAAATGCCGGAATTAATAATCCGGCATTTACTGTTTAAGCGAAAGCGTGAGTGCCCCTCACGCTTTATTTTTGATTTCCTGCTCACGGTGAGCCGTCTTTGCACTACGCGCCGCCAGCCACAGGCCGCTGTTTTTCATTGCGTAACCAAATACCAGCCCAAGCGCCAGCGAAGGTAACACCAGTTTCCAGTCACCCTGCCCGGCAAACGTCGCGCATGCGCCTATAAACGTCCCCGGAACAAATGAAAGCAGCAGCTGTTTGGCCTGAATACACATCAGAAACGCGACAATACCGGTTATGACATAACCGAGAATTTCCAGATGTGGTGCCAGTGCACTACCGTAAATAATGACCATCGCCCACACCACGCCACTAAGCAGGGTTGCAGCGGAGATCGCCAGCCCTTTCAGCCCACCTTGCGGGCAAGCAAAGTAGGCCGTACAGCCCAGGAAGCCCGCCCAGCTTAGTAAGCCCAGGGAAACAGCCACCCATCCCCAGATACCGGAGAGAATGCCTGTTGTGATTGCAATAGAGAGAAGTATGTTCATGCCGCGCATGATAGCAGAAAACGCGGCCATGAATGAGATCGAGCACACATTTTATGCAACAACAAATTATCTGTTGCAGTTATGAGTGACGATGATCACATTTACTCTTCAGAATCTTCTTCCAGCTCGTCCCACATTGCACTAATGGCATCACGGGTTAGCGGTGCCATGGTGCGCCAGAAAGGCGTGGTTGCATGGGCCTCCACTTTGCCGAGGAACGCACCACACCAGGGTAACAGATACTCACTGAACAGTGTTTCCAGTGCTTCGCTCTCATCTTCCGTTGACTGATCTTCCAGCCAGGAAGCCGCAAGCAGCAATGTGCCGATGTGATCGGCTGGCGTATCCGCCAGTAGCATCCCTCGTTCGGAAAGAAAAGCGCGCACTTCCGCTTCCGTTGCGTCCTCAACCCATGCGCTACGATATGGCGGCACGGCACATTCATCGCCGATAAACAACGCATTGTAATCGGCAGAGACTTGCGTCATATCACAGCTTTTCTGTAAACGCGTCAGTAACTCATCCTGCTCCAGTGGCCAGTTCGCAGCCAGTTTCCCCTCACGAATCAGAGTAAACAGCGGCACCAGTAAAGGATCTTGCGGTTGGCGGTAATAGAGCGAACCCAGCACACGACAGAGGATAGAAAACTCGTTCATTAATATATTTCCATTACTAGTAATTAAAGGTCTGCAAATTCCGCAATCGGTGCCATACCGCGAGATTCAAGGAAGTTCAGTAAGCGGCGCGGAGAAACATTCAAAATGCGCTCTAGCGGAAAATCTACCGCGTCGAGGATTTTAAGACACTCTTCAAATTCCCCCATGGTAAACGCGGTGTGAGAATCCGAGCCTAATGCCACCCAACCTCCAGCATCACGTACCGCTGCAGCTACCGCACGACAGTTGTCTTCACTGCCCTTACGTGAGTGTAAAAATGAGGAATTATTGATTTCCAGCGCCACCTGATGTTTCGCGGCTGCTTCAGCAACGGCTTTAACATCTATTTCATATTTCGGATTTCCGGGATGGCTTATTATATGCACATTGCCGCTGGCGATAGTGGAGATCATCGCTTGTGTATTGGTCGCTTTGTCATGTGGCGCAAAAACCGGCTCATGAAAACCGGCAATAATCAGATCCAGCGAGTCAAACATTTTACCGCTGCAGTCAATTTCACCATCAACATTTTTAATGTTAGCTTCAATGCCGCGCAGGATCCCTACCCCATCAACCACTCGCGGCCAGATACGCATGTTAATGAAGTGCCAGTGATGCGGCGCATCTTCCATATCCGGGCCATGATCGGTGATCGCAAAAAGTTTAATGCCCTTTTGTTTGGCCTGGGCAATGTAATCACTCAATGTGCTATATGCATGTGTGCTGGCAACGGTATGCATATGAAGGTCGACGGGATACATAACTCTCTCCTGTATTCAATTCCCGCCAAGGATAGCAGGAATCCTGATGCTTTATTAGTAGCCACGTGCGCGGTCGACTTGCCCGCAGACCCTCTCCCCTTTTTCGAGCTGGGCAATAGTGCGAGAAATGTACTCCACAGCTTCAGCGGGACGGGTAATCGCGGCGACATGTGGTGTTATCGTCACGCGTGGATGTTGCCAGAGCGGACTTTCAGGCGGTAAGGGTTCACGATTAAAAACATCCAGCATTGCGCCTTTAACTTTCCCGCTATCCAGCGCCGCGAGCAGGTCATCTTCCACAACATGAACACCACGCGCCAGGTTGAGGAGATACGCGCCATCAGGTAATTTTTCGAGTAATTGTTGATTAATAATGCCGACGGTTTCAGGGGTATTCGGTAACAAATTAATCAATACCCGACATTGGCTCAGAAATGCAGACAGTTCTTCCCGTCCGGCAAAGCTTTGCACGCCAGGCCACGATTTACGGGTTCGACTCCAGCAACGCAGCGGAAAGCGCTAGGTTTGCAGACTCTGAGCAACTTTACAGCCCAGTACGCCTGCGCCCAAAATGCCGATGGTAAAATCTTCCCGATGATATTCAGGCAGCGGTTGCCAATGCGAACTATTTTGCTGGATGCGATAATCGTCAAAACGTCGAAACCAATGCAGCACCTGACTGACAGCATATTCCTGCATTTGCTCGCCCATACCGGTATCTTCCAGGCGAAAAAGTGGAACAGAAGGGTTCAGCATTTCAGGGTGTGCCTGTAGCTTGCTCAAAATAGAATCAACACCGGCCCCGAGTGCGAACACCGCTTTAAGATCGCGCCCTGCCAGCATTTCAACAGGAGGATGCCAGACTAAAACATAATCAGCAGAGTCATTATCTCCGCTTTTCCATGCCCTGACTCTTGCCTGAGGAATAGCTTTGCGCAGTGCCTCAATCCACCATTGGGTATCGAACGTTGGGTGATAAAAGATGATATCCATACTGACTCCCGAAAAGCGTTGTGCGAAATTTATTCGCACTTATCGTTATGATCTACAAAGGCCACCAGCATAACAAATCCGTGGTCGGTGGCAAAAAAAGCAGATTTCGCTTATTAAAACCACACATTGATTGAATGTTTGAATAAACGCGCGATTTTTTCAAAAAGTTTGTTGACCTCAGGTCATGATTTCCCTAAATTAGCGCCCGTTCCAGCAAGACAGGAACGACAATTTGGTGAGGTGTCCGAGTGGCTGAAGGAGCACGCCTGGAAAGTGTGTATACGGCAACGTATCGGGGGTTCGAATCCCCCCCTCACCGCCAGATTATAAGTGCATGTTATTGTTTAACATGCGCTTTTTTATTTTTCCTTCCAGACAGTATGCCATCGGGTATGCCATCTGAAACCGGTTTATATGCCCCGCGATCATATCTTATCGGACAATTTCCGATCTTTGAGCATACTGGCAAAGCTATACTGCCAGCATATCAGGATAGTGTTTTGCGATAATATCATTCAGTCTGTCAACCAGTTCTGGTTTTCTGAACGTGATATGCGCGGAGCCCTTCTTAAAGTATCTGATGCTGAACATCTCATCTTCATAGCTCTCTTTACCCTGAACAGACTGAATGTGATCATCCAGACGAAGGGTGATGTTTCCCCGGTTGTCGGGGATTGGTTTACCGCTGAACAGGTGCAACATTCTTTCCAGATCGGCGAGTCGGTCAGCCTGTTGTCCGGTGATAAGATGAAATCTATGGTCACCCCCGTTTTTGCAACACTGATTTTTGATTAATGGTTGGCTTGCTTAAATCTATCCGGCGTCTCTGTGGGCAAGGATGCCCGCGCCCCGATGAGTTCCGCACCTGATAATCCTAAAAATCCCCTCGGCTTCAGTGAGCCATTTCATCTGTTAGGTTTTTAATCAGGTCGATTTGCCGTTCATGTCATCAATAATCAGTCTTCGCAAAACCAGAAAGGTAACTTGTATCTTATTGTTTAAAATAAACTAATTGAGTTATATCAGCATCTATATCAGGCCTGATATTCTTTTTTCTGAGTAGTGATTGCCCAGGCAATTCGAGCCAGTTTATTTGCCAGAGCGCAGGTAACCACATTCGAATGCTTCTTGTTGAGTTGCTCCCGAACCCACTCAGCAAGTTTTCCATGCTTGCGTTCAAGTCGCATTATGAATGAGCGGGCACACTGAACCAGTAACCGGCGTAAATTTTTATCACCTCGCTTACTGATACCCAACAGAGTCGATTTTCCTCCAGTGCTATACTGCCGGGGAACAAGTCCTGTGGAAGCTGCAAAATCCCTGCTGCATGAGAACTGTTTCCCGTCACCAAGTTGCGACGATAGTAAGCTGGCAGTAATCGGACCAACACCAGGAATTGTCATAATGCGCTGAGCGGTATCATCAGCGTTGATTGACTGACTTAATTCTGATTCCAGCTCTGCTATTTGCTCAACAAGGTAAAAGTAGTGGGTATGCAACCTCACCAAAAGGCGGCTCAGATATTCGGGGATTTCGTGTTCAGCCAACACGAGAGACAACCGTTTTATTACAGCATCACCTATCGGCAGGCTGATTCCAAATTCCAGCAAGAAACCGTGGATCTGGTTGGTTGTTTTCACCTTATCTCTGATGAGCGATTCTCTGACCCGGTGTAACGCCCTCATGGCCTGCTGGGTCTCAGTTCTTGGCTGGACAAAACGCATTGATGGTCGTGAAGCCGCTTCGCATATGGCTTCTGCATCAACAAAATCATTCTTATTACTTTTGACAAACGGGCGAACGAACTGTGGAGAAATCAGCTTAGTTTCATGCCCAAAATCAGAGATACAGCGAGCCATAAAGTGTGCACCCGCACAGGCTTCCATTACAACAACTGAGGGCGGACATGTCGCCAGAAACTGCATCAGTTTAGTACGGGTAAATTTTTTACGCAGAAGAGCCTTACCAGACTTGTCTTGACAATGAATGTGGAAGGAGTGCTTTCCGAGATCGATACCAATAAGTGTGATGTTCTGCATGATGGTCTCTCCGTTAAAGGGATTTACCTTAACAGCGTACTGCTGTTAAGGTGGGGGTGACCATATCATTATCCCCACCGGTCCCATCTCACCAGATTGTTGACGATAATTTTACTGCCAAATTTACAGGGGCAATTGGTTTTGTAATTCCAGTTCAGCCCTCTGAAGACGTTGATCACCCCTCGCTCAAACACCTCATCCTTATTCTGGTGCAGTTGTTCAAATGTGCTCAGAATGTTCGCTTCGCTGATTTCCGGAAAATTATCGTACTCCAGTGACCGGTACCATGTATCACGGGCCTGCGTATCCATTAATGACAGCATCCCGGAACGTTGCATCAGGTCACGCCAGATTTCGCGATCAAGATTCCGGGTAATGGCTTTCATTGCTGTTTCGGGTTTCTCCATCAGCCAGCAGCCGCAGCGAAAATCCTGTTTCATGGCCCAGTCCGGGGCAGTTTTACCTCCGATGCTTTCCGTCAGCACCGAGATTTCAGCCAGTTGTCGGATAAGTGTGTCGATTTGCAACAGTGTACTCTTTCGTACAGCCAGAATGTGGCGAATGCTGGTTGAGCAGATAACGTCCGTATGCCCGTTGACCACTTCCGGACGGGAGATTGTGATATCTGACATAATCGATATTCCTTTTTGCAGATAAATGAAAACGCCAGCCCTGTGCAGGCTGGCGTCAGAGGAATGAAGTCTGGTGAGTGAGCTTCACCGGTTCTGGTGCAGAAGCTGCAGATGACGCAGGGTACGGACATCCTCCCGGGCCTGTTCGATACAGGGCAACAGTGCTGCTGAATCCGTTTTATCCTCATCGTTGTCAAAGATAATTCCCGATCCGCAGTCGATATTGTCCTGCAGCCACGCAATCAGAATATCCAGCGCTGTTTCCGTGGTTAATGATTTCATGTTGTTCCTGGTTACCAGTCGAAAGTGGGTAAACCCGGCAGGCATTCAGCGCTGGCATCCAGATGAATGAGACTGACGCCATAACGCCGGATGAGTGTGACGACCAGACGACGGAACGTTTTTGACAGCCCCAGGCGTTTAAGCCGCAGAACCGGGTATGACCACGCATCGGTACGTAACAGATATCCGCTACCTGTAAAATGAATCCATTCTGATTCACCGAAGTCACTGGTCTGGTGTGACAGCGAGTACAACCAGGCGTTGTCCGTTTCCGTGATATGTGCGGTACTGCAGCGTATGCCGGTAAGGGTAGCAAATGGTGGCGTGCATTCTGCTGAGGTCTGGTCAGATTCATCAACAACACGAAGGGAGTAGCCGTTATCGCAGACCATGTTAATCAGTTCAGCGAGCTCAATACCATCGACGTCAACGACAATGCGCCCTATGTTCAGTGCCTGTACGTTAACGCTGTCGGCTTCCAGTGTCAGGGCCAGTTTCATCATTTCGCCTCCGGATACTTACCCAGGGTAATGTTATTTACCGTTCTGTAATTGTCGCGGGTCATCAGGCCGGTCGCCCGGCGAGCCCGGAGGATATCAATACTGTTTATTAACTGAGAGCGGGGACAGGTGCTGAATCCCGGCTGGTCGGTACGCACCAGCGCGTATTTTTCCACGAGAAAATTAACTGCATCACACAGTGAAATGCCTGCCTCAATATGCTGCTCAATCACACGTTCATCGACAAACGGTGTGTCATTCAGTGTGAGGCCATAATGCTGGTCCAGCAGTCGGATGAGCAGTGTCTGCCAGATGGTGACGGGAGACGGGCAGCGAGATACCTCCCGTACATGTGTGTCGGATAATGTTTTCATCTTAAGTTCTCTGTAACTGGTAGTGCTAAAGGTGAGAGCTTCGGGGTTATGAGGTGGTTGCGGGTGCTGGTGTCGGATAAACAGCCAGATAAACGTAACCACAGGAGCCGAGGGTGTCGGCTTCGCAGGTCAGCCCTTTTGCATACAGCGTGACGGTATGCTGATATCGGGGATTCAGTTCACCGCTGGTGAGCATGAGTTCCAGTTGTTTCATCAGCAGCGGAAAGGCCTGGTCCAGATGGTATGCATCTGCGTCGCTGAAGCGGCCTCTGATACCGGCGCGGTCGGCAAGGTAATACAGGCGGTTACCCTCTTGCACCAGACGAGCGCCAAAACAGGGCCTCACTGTGCAGGGAAGCCCCCACCAGGGGCGGTCGTGATTGTCATCGGGATGAGTTATCCCGGAGAGTTTGTCTGACACGATAAAATCCTCTCTGAAAAGTGGTTAAGAATGGTTTAACGATGACAGGTCAGCCGGCGCGCTGACCGGTTTCGGTGAAGATGTATGCATTGATGAGAATGGCCTCATCCACAGCGGCGTCTGAGGTCATCTGGTCGTACTCGTTTCCCGGGTGACGGAACATCAGTTCAGGGTGACACTCATCAGCCGGACATACGGGCCAAAACTGTCCTTACGGCGTTCTGCAAACACGGCAAGAACGCCGGGAATATCCTGCACTTCACGACCAGTATACGCTTCAGCACTGCCGTGCCAGCGATACTTACCGGTACAGAACGGAAAAAGACGGGATGCAGGATGCTGTTGGTGAATACGCATGGCTTCACCACGGGTGATGATTCTCATGATGTGATACCTCTGAAGACAGAAGATAAAAGTGAAAACAGGTGTGATGTGGTTGTGACGGGTTAAAGCAGACCATGTTCGGCAAAGGAGAAAACCTGGTTGCCACCGACTATCAGATGGTCCGGCACCCGGATATCCACCAGGCCCAGTGCCTGTACCAGACGTTCGGTGATAAGCCGGTCTGCCTTACTGGGTGTGACTTCACCGGACGGGTGATTGTGCGCCAGCACCACGGCAGCGGCATTGTGGTACAGGGCGCGTTTAATCACTTCCCGGGGATGAACTTCCGTACGGTTGATGGTGCCGGTGAAGAGGGTTTCACCGGCAATCAGCTGATTCTGGTTGTTCAGATACAGCACCCGGAACTCTTCCCGCTCCAGTCCCGCCATGTTCAGAATCAGCCATTCCCGTGCCGCACGGGTGGAGGTGAAGGCCACGCCGGGTTCATGAAGATGGCGGTCCAGGGTTTGCAGGGCCCGCAGAATGAGACTGCGCTCGCCGGGCGTCATGTTTCCGGGCAGAAAGGAAAGCTGCTGCATTGTCCCTGCCTCCATTCAGTCGATGATGCGCATAATGGCGCTGCATTCCGGATGCTGCAGGGCGTAATCCCGCAGCCGGTAATAATGGACCGTCATGGCATAACACTCCGTACGACAGGCATGATGACTGTACGTCATCAGACAGGCAGCAATGCCGGCGGCTTCCGGGCTCATTTCAGCGCGGTTACCGTTCATGGCATTGAACAGTACCCATGTTTCGTCATCATCGTCATCCGGTTCGGGTGCCATAAATGCCCCGCCGTTGTTCAGGGTGTACAGATTCCAGATACCACCGCAGTAGTCTTCACACAGACGGTCCATCCAGCCGAAGACACGGGGTTCCAGGGTGACCCACTGTGGAATGAGGCCAAAATGCTGCGGCCAGAAGCTGATGCGCTGTTCATCAGGGACGGGAGTGGCAACCAGTTGTTGCAGGCCAGTCTCCGGTGCACAGGCCGAAGCGGTGGTGTTCTGAGACAATGTTTTCATGTATGAAATCCTTGTAATGTGAATAAATGAGAGGGAGTAAAGGTCGGGAGCTGGCAACATCACGTTCATCACTGACCGTGATGACCCGGTAATATCAGGGATGAATGATATTCGGCTGAAATTCCGGACAGCCGTACGCGTAACCGTTCCGGTCACAGACGGATGGCCAGATGCCATTGCCTGTATACTCAGTCTGCACAGACTGATTTCTCCGGGACGGTAAAGCAGACGGGTACACCAGGCGCACAGGTCATCATCAGAAATGGAACGACACCCCGGCAGCGCCTCCGGGGCGTCGGGTGATTCTGGTGCCTGAATCACGCCTTCAGGGACATGCTGCCTCAGCGCAGGCTCTCCAGCAGCGTTTCTGCCATTACCCACAATGCGCGGTTGAGCTTAATATCGGTGTCGATGTTGTGAATGGCACGGGTGTGGATACGTTTTCCTTTTGCACTGCGGCCGGAAATCCCGCCTTTCAGCATATTCTCCTGGATGGTCTGATATGCGCTCCACAGGTCTTTACCGTAATCCTCCCTGCGTCGTGGTGTCAGAATGTCAGCGGTGGTGACTGGCTGATGTTCGTCACCATAACGGTAAGTCAGTGCCGCCTGTGCCAGCGCCTGGCGTGCCGGTGGCGGCAGGACCAGCGACTGCATGGCATCACGCTTCTCCTCTATCCGGTCAAACACGCCCACCACCTCGTAAGCCCCTTCAATAACTTTCTCCACCACATTTCCCCGGTGTGGAACACGCAATTCTCCCAGAGACTGACCGCAGACCAGTCCATTGGTACAAATGGCACGAAAATATCCGGGTAACATCTGGTAGCTGGATGAACCGTCATGAGAGTTGAGCAGAATAATTTCAGGGACATGCTGACCGGTTATCTGTCCGGCCCGCCGCAGACGCAGCATGTGTTTTGTGTATTCCCGGCGACCCGGGTCACGCACACGTGTCTGGCAGGCGAAGAATGGCTGAAAGCCTTCCCGCTGCAGGCTTTCCAGTACGGTGATGGTGGGAGTGTACGCATAGCGTTTACTGCGGGAAGTATGCCGGTCTTCACCGAAAATACTGGGAACATAGTGCATCAGTTCTTCGTGTGTCAGCGGACGGTCACGGCGTATCTGGTTTGCAGCATAACCAAAACGACTGGCTAGTCGCATAATTTGCTCCTTATCGGTGGTTAAGATTTACTGGTGTAATAAATGAAAAAGCCACGTCTCCCGGAGAAGACGCGGCCTGATGGACGAAATTAATGAGGTTTATTGTCTGAGAAGACCGTCACTGGCGAACCTTCCGGCGTCAGTCTCTGCGTTGCGGATAACCCGACGGAAATGAGTTCCCTGGTCATCGTCGATAAACACATTGCGGTAAGCTGTTGTGATGACAACAGCCTGCTCGCGTGAGAAAGGGACTTCGGGCAATAAACGTGACATACAACCAGACCTGTATTTGGTTCCCTGAAAATATAAGTCCCTGTCATCATGGCAGAGCCGTATTTACTTTTGATATCAATAAATTAATAACGCGAAGATGAACCGCATAACTTACGCCTTTAATTTGTTTTGTTTACGTAGTCCCTGACCAGGTACGCGAATTCGTGAACGCCAGTTTCACCAAACCAAATCAGGTAACCAGGGTCGATGTTGTAATAGTAACCAACGACTTTATGCGTTTTTGGGTTATAGAGTGTTACGATATAGTCCCAGCCGCAGGCGTGGGCTTTACAACCGCCACCTTCTACCCAGGTCGTTCCGTTAATGTTTACAGGATACGCACCACCATCAGGACCATCCATATAGCCGTCTTCCCCAAACATTCCGTTTAACCCAACAGGGTTTAATGCTTTGTCGATAGCAGCTCTGTAGGTAGCGTCACCTTCGTATAACTCGTACGTTGTTGGACATGCACCAGGCTGGTCAGCCCGGGCTTTTGAGTCGCATTTAAGTGTCTGATTTACAGTGGCGGCGTTTGTGTCAGGACTTAGGTAATGACTCCAACTTATTGATAGTGTTTTATGTTCAGATAATGCCCGATGACTTTGTCATGCAGCTCCACCGATT
>NZ_JBDYCV010000094.1:0-14120 GCF_040495915.1 Shigella sp. FJ200513
ACGGGAATATCTGCGGCAGCGGGCTTGTAATGGGTTAAGTGATAACAGATGTCTGGAAATATAGGGGCAAATCCAGGCAGCATCTGGCGATCAGTTCCTGGCGGGCGCTGATTGGCTTTTCAATTGGCGGATCGCTGGGCCTGATTCTGGGACTGATTAGCGGACTGTCGCGCTGGGGAGAAAGGCTGCTGGATACCTCAATTCAGATGTTGCGCAACGTGCCGCATCTGGCGCTGATCCCGCTGGTGATTTTGTGGTTTGGCATTGATGAATCCGCGAAAATCTTTCTGGTGGCGCTCGGTACGCTGTTCCCCATTTATATCAACACCTGGCATGGCATCCGTAATATCGATCGCGGGCTGGTGGAGATGGCGCGTAGCTATGGATTATCCGGCATACCGCTGTTTATCCATGTGATCCTGCCCGATGCCCTGCCCTCAATTATGGTCGGCGTGCGTTTTGCGTTGGGCCTGATGTGGCTGACGCTGATTGTTGCCGAAACCATTTCTGCCAATTCCGGCATTGGTTATCTGGCGATGAATGCGCGAGAGTTTTTGCAAACAGACGTGGTGGTAGTCGCTATTATTCTTTACGCCCTGCTCGGCAAACTTGCTGACGTCAGCGCGCAGCTGTTAGAGCGCCTCTGGTTGCGCTGGAACCCGGCTTATCATTTGAAGGAGGCCACGATATGAATACTGCTCGTCTGAACCAGGGCACACCATTGTTGCTCAATGCAGTAAGCAAACATTACGCGGAAAATATCGTCCTGAACCAACTGGATTTACATATTCCGGCAGGTCAGTTTGTGGCGGTGGTGGGCCGCAGCGGTGGTGGTAAAAGTACCCTGCTGCACCTGCTGGCCGGTCTGGAAACGCCAACCGCAGGCGATGTGTTAGCGGGCACCACACCGCTGGCTGAAATTCAGGATGATACGCGAATGATGTTTCAGGATGCGCGTCTGCTGCCGTGGAAATCGGTGATTGATAACGTTGGGTTAGGCCTTAAAGGTCAGTGGCGCGATGCCGCGCGTCGGGCGTTGGCTGCGGCAGGACTGGAGAATCGCGCCGGGGAATGGCCTGCCGCACTTTCTGGCGGGCAGAAACAGCGTGTGGCGCTGGCAAGAGCGTTGATTCATCGACCGGGTTTATTGTTGCTTGATGAACCGCTCGGGGCACTGGACGCCTTAACGCGACTCGAGATGCAGGATTTGATTGTGTCACTTTGGCAGCAGCACGGCTTTACCGTACTGTTGGTGACGCATGATGTGAGCGAAGCGGTAGCAATGGCTGACCGGGTGTTGTTAATTGAAGAGGGAAAAATTAGTCTGGATTTGACAGTGGATATCCCCCGTCCGCGTCGATTAGGGTCGGTGCGATTAGCGGAGCTGGAAGCGGAAGTATTGCAACGGGTAATGCGGCGTGGGCATTCTGAACAACTGATTCGGCGTCATGGTTAATATGCCGGATGTGGCGCACAAAACCAGCATTTTCAACGGACTTGTAGGCCTGATAAGACACGTCAAGCATCGCATCAGGCAGTTGGGCACGGCTGCCGGATGCGGCGTGAACGCCTTATCCAGCCTACAAAACCAGCAATTTCAACGGAGTTGTAGGCCTGATAAGACGCGTCAAGCGTCGCATCAGGCATTTTGGCTCAAAAGTATCAAGCCAGTGCTTTAGTTATCTTCTCGTAAAGATCGCCAGAGAGATTTTCCAGCCCTTTCAACTGTTCCAGCGCCGCGCGCATTTTCTCCTGACGTTTGGCATCATAACGTTTCAGGCGAATCAGCGGTTCAATCAGACGTGAAGCTACCTGCGGGTTACGGCTGTTGAGGTCGGTAAGCATTTCCACCAGGAACTGGTAACCGCTGCCATCTTCGGCATGGAACGCTGCCGGGTTGCTGCCCGCAAACGCACCAATCAACGAACGAATACGGTTCGGGTTGCTCATGGTAAATGAGCGATGCTGCAACAGACCACGCACCGTCTCCAGCACATTCGCCGCCGGGCTGGTGGCTTGCAGGATAAACCATTTATCCATCACCAGACCGTCCTGATGCCACTTATCGTCGTACTCCTGCATCAGCGCGTCACGGCAAGGCAGCTGTGCAGCAACCGCCGCAGAAAGCGCTGCCAGCGCATCGGTCATATTGTTTGCTTCATGGTATTGCTTGCTCACCAGCACGTCAGCCAGATGCGTTTCACCAAAAGCAAGGAAGCGCAGGCAGGCATTACGCAGAGTGCGTTTTGCAATATCTTCATGCTCAACACGGTACTCGCTCTGGTAATTCGCGTTGTAAATAGCCAGCAGCTCATCCGCCAGTTCAGTCGCCAGAGTACGAGTGAGTGCTTCGCGTACTTCGGCAATAGCAATCGGGTCTATGATATCGAACAGTTCAGCCATTTCATTGACAGAAGGCAGCGTCAGGATTTCTGCCGCCAGCGCCGGATCAATCTTCTCATCGAGCAGCACCGCGCGGAAAGCGTCAGCCACATGTACCGGCAGAGACAGCGGCTGCCCTTGCTGATGACGGGCGACGTTCAGCTTGATGTAGGTTGCCAGCAAACTTTGCGCCGCATCCCAACGGGAGAAACCATTACGCGCATGACGCATCAGGAAGGTCAGTTGCTGATCGCTCCACTTATATTCCAGTTTCACTGGCGCAGAGAATTCGCACAGCAGCGCAGGCACCGGCTGGAAGTAGACATTATCAAAAACAAAGGTCTGTTCCGCCTGGGTGACGTTCAGCACGGAATTCACCGGATGACCGCCTTTCTGCAACGGGATCACTTTACCTTCGTTGTCATACAATTCGATGGCAAACGGAATATGCAGCGGCTGTTTTTCTGCCTGATCCGGCGTGGCTGGCGTGCGCTGGCTGATGGTCAGGGTGTACTGCTCAGTTTCCGGATTGTAGTCGTCTTTGACGGTCACAACCGGCGTACCGGACTGGCTGTACCAACGGCGGAAATGGGAGAGATCAACATTCGACGCATCTTCCATCGCCTGCACAAAGTCGTCACAGGTCGCTGCGCTACCATCATGACGCTCGAAATAGAGTTGCATCCCTTTCTGGAAGTTTTCTTCGCCCAGCAGGGTGTGGATCATACGGATCACTTCCGCGCCCTTCTCGTAAACGGTCAGGGTGTAGAAGTTGTTCATCTCAATGACCATGTCCGGGCGGATTGGGTGCGCCATCGGGCTGGCGTCTTCCGCAAACTGCAATCCGCGCATGGTGCGCACATTATTGATGCGGTTAACTGCGCGGGAACCAAGGTCAGAGCTGAATTCCTGATCGCGGAAGACGGTTAAACCTTCTTTCAGGCTGAGCTGGAACCAGTCGCGGCAGGTCACTCGGTTACCGGTCCAGTTATGGAAATATTCATGGCCGATAACGCGTTCAATATCGAGGTAATCTTTGTCGGTGGCGGTGTCGGTGCGGGCCAGCACATATTTGGAGTTAAAGATATTCAGACCCTTATTCTCCATTGCGCCCATATTGAAGAAATCCACCGCGACGATCATATAGATGTCGAGGTCATACTCCAGGCCAAAGCGTTCTTCATCCCATTTCATGGAGTTTTTCAGCGAGGTCATCGCCCACGGCGCGCGATCAAGGTTGCCGCGATCGACGTACAGCTCCAGTGCTACTTCGCGACCAGAACGCGTGGTAAAGGTATCGCGCAGTACATCAAAGTCGCCTGCCACCAGCGCAAACAGGTAGCACGGTTTCGGGAACGGGTCCTGCCACTGTACCCAATGGCGTCCGTTTTCGAGTTCGCCTTGCGCAACGCGGTTACCATTGGAAAGCAGGAAGGGATATTTGATTTTATCGGCAATAATTTTGGTGGTAAAACGCGCCAGCACGTCCGGGCGGTCGAGATAATACGTAATATGGCGGAAACCTTCGGCTTCACACTGGGTGCAAAGCGCATCGCCTGACTGATAAAGCCCTTCCAGCGCCGTATTCGCCGCCAGGCTTATTTCATTAATGATCTTAAGCGTAAAACGCTCCGGCAAATTACTGATGACCAGTGCGCCCTCTTCTTCTTCTTTCCAGGCGGTCCACGGCTCATCATTAATATGAACAGAAACCAGTTTGAGGTCTTCGCCGTTGAGACGAAGCGGAGCATCTGATGCACCATGACGGACAGCCTGGCTGACCGCGGTAACGACCGTCTTTTGCGCGTCGAGGTCAAAGGTCAAGTCAATATCAGTAATCTGGTAATCCGGCGCACGATAATCGTGACGGTATTTGGCTTGTGGCTGTTGAGTCATAAATAACCTTTAGCATCTTTTATAGAGTCTGGTGTTCAGTCTATTCCTGTTGCGTAAATCGCGCTATGCAGAATCTTCATCTTTTCAGGTACAAACGCCTTTATTGCTACATTTTTATAACATACACCGCGTAATGCCATCGACCAGAAAGGTGGCATATGGTGTGATCGGGGTTCAATAAATTGCGAAACAAGGTATACTCCAGCAGTTCCTGAAGATGTTTATTGTACTAAACGCTCCTGTACGAGGACGCTACTGCGCACCTATGACACAATTCGCTTCTCCTGTTCTGCACTCGTTGCTGGATACAGATGCTTATAAGTTGCATATGCAGCAAGCCGTGTTTCATCACTATTACGATGTGCATGTCGCGGCGGAGTTTCGTTGCCGAGGTGACGATCTGCTGGGTATTTATGCCGATGCTATTCGTGAACAGATTCAGGCGATGCAGCACCTGCGCCTGCAGGATGATGAATATCAGTGGCTCTCTGCCCTGCCTTTCTTTAAGGCCGACTATCTTAACTGGTTACGCGAGTTCCGCTTTAACCCGGAACAAGTCACCGTGTCCAACGATAATGGCAAGCTGGATATTCGCTTAAGCGGTCCGTGGCGTGAAGTCATCCTCTGGGAAGTTCCTTTGCTGGCGGTTATCAGTGAAATGGTACATCGCTATCGCTCACCGCAGGCCGACGTTGCGCAAGCCCTCGACACGCTGGAAAGCAAATTAGTCGACTTCTCGGCGTTAACCGCCGGTCTTGATATGTCGCGCTTCCATCTGATGGATTTTGGCACCCGTCGCCGTTTTTCTCGCGAAGTACAAGAAACCATCGTTAAGCGTCTGCAACAGGAATCCTGGTTCGTGGGCACCAGCAACTACGATCTGGCGCGTCGGCTTTCCCTCACGCCGATGGGAACACAGGCACACGAATGGTTCCAGGCACATCAGCAAATCAGCCCGGATCTAGCCAACAGCCAGCGAGCTGCACTTGCTGCCTGGCTGGAAGAGTATCCCGACCAACTTGGCATTGCATTAACCGACTGCATCACTATGGATGCTTTCCTGCGTGATTTCGGTGTCGAGTTCGCTAGTCGGTATCAGGGCCTGCGTCATGACTCTGGCGACCCGGTTGAATGGGGTGAAAAAGCCATTGCACATTATGAAAAGCTGGGAATTGATCCACAGAGTAAAACGCTGGTTTTCTCTGACAATCTGGATTTACGCAAAGCGGTTGAGCTATACCGCCACTTCTCTTCCCGCGTGCAATTAAGTTTTGGTATTGGGACTCGCCTGACCTGCGATATCCCCCAGGTAAAACCCCTGAATATTGTGATTAAGTTGGTAGAGTGTAACGGTAAACCGGTGGCGAAACTTTCTGACAGCCCTGGCAAAACTATCTGCCATGATAAAGCGTTTGTTCGGGCGCTGCGCAAAGCGTTCGACCTTCCGCATATTAAAAAAGCCAGTTAATATCATCAGGGAGCTAATCGGCTCCCTTTTTTACCTTTAATTCCGAAATCTTTCGCTGCATTTGCGAATTCTGCTTGTCTGATTGCAGATGCCAGGTAACATAGGTATCCCCCCCATTTACGGGTGGACAAGTGTTTATTTTTTCCGACTATTAACAGAGAGAATATTATGAGCGTTGTGCCTGTAGCCGACGTACTCCAGGGCCGCGTAGCCGTTGACAGCGAAGTCACCGTACGCGGATGGGTACGTACCCGCCGAGATTCAAAAGCTGGCATCTCCTTCCTCGCCGTTTATGACGGTTCCTGCTTTGATCCTGTACAGGCTGTCATCAATAATTCTCTGCCCAATTACAATGAAGACGTCCTGCGTCTGACCACCGGCTGCTCGGTCATTGTGACGGGTAAAGTCGTGGCATCGCCGGGCCAGGGGCAACAATTTGAAATTCAGGCCAGCAAGGTTGAAGTTGCTGGTTGGGTTGAAGATCCAGACACTTACCCGATGGCGGCAAAACGCCACAGCATTGAGTATCTGCGTGAAGTCGCTCACCTGCGTCCGCGCACAAACCTGATTGGTGCCGTCGCGCGCGTTCGCCATACGCTGGCGCAGGCGCTGCATCGCTTCTTTAACGAGCAGGGATTCTTCTGGGTTTCAACGCCACTGATTACCGCATCTGATACCGAAGGTGCAGGCGAAATGTTCCGCGTTTCTACGCTGGATCTGGAAAACCTGCCGCGTAACGATCAGGGCAAAGTGGATTTCGACAAAGACTTCTTTGGTAAAGAGTCTTTCCTGACCGTATCTGGCCAGTTGAACGGCGAAACCTACGCTTGCGCATTATCCAAAATTTATACCTTCGGCCCGACTTTCCGTGCTGAAAACTCCAACACCAGCCGTCACCTGGCGGAATTCTGGATGCTGGAGCCGGAAGTGGCGTTTGCTAACCTGAACGATATCGCGGGTCTGGCTGAAGCCATGCTGAAATATGTCTTCAAAGCGGTTCTCGAAGAACGCGCAGACGACATGAAATTCTTCGCTGAACGCGTAGATAAAGATGCCGTTTCACGTCTGGAACGCTTCATTGAAGCCGATTTCGCGCAGGTGGATTACACCGACGCAGTGACCATTCTCGAAAACTGCGGCAGGAAGTTTGAAAACCCGGTTTACTGGGGCGTCGATCTCTCTTCTGAGCATGAGCGTTATCTGGCGGAAGAACACTTTAAAGCACCGGTAGTGGTTAAAAACTATCCGAAAGATATTAAAGCGTTCTATATGCGCCTCAACGAAGACGGTAAAACCGTTGCGGCTATGGACGTTCTGGCTCCGGGCATCGGTGAGATCATTGGTGGCTCCCAGCGTGAAGAACGTCTGGACGTTCTGGACGAGCGTATGCTGGAAATGGGCCTGAATAAAGAAGATTACTGGTGGTATCGCGATCTGCGTCGCTACGGTACTGTTCCGCATTCAGGTTTCGGTCTTGGTTTTGAACGCCTGATTGCTTACGTAACTGGCGTGCAAAACGTGCGTGATGTGATTCCGTTCCCACGTACTCCGCGCAACGCCAGCTTCTGATTTTCTTCCTCAAAGAGCCAGCGCCTGCTGGCTCTTTTTTATCCTTTCTGTCAAGTTATCTGTTTGTTAAGTCAAGCAATCTATTTGCACCCCCGCCATAACGATCATCCTGTTACGGAATATTACATTGCAACATTTACGCACAAAAAATAACCCGTACTCTTATTGCGGATTAGTTTTTTCTTAGCTGATAGCACAATTTTCATACTATTTTTTGGCATTCTGGATGTCTGAAAGAGGATTTTGTGCCAGGTCGATAAAGTTTCCATCAGAAACAAAATTTCCGTTTAGTTAATTTAAATATAAGTAAATCATATAAATAGATAAAAATTGCTGTAAATATCATCACGTTCCTATGGAAATATGACGGTGTTCACAAAGCTCCTTAATTTTTACTTTTGGTTACATATTTTTTCTTTTTGAAACTAAATCTTTATCTTTGTAGCACTTTCACGGTAGCGAAACGTTAGTTTGAATGGAAAGATGCCTGCAGACACATAAAGACACCAAACTCTCATCAATAGTTCCGTAAATTTTTATTGACAGAACTTATTGACGGCAGTGGCAGGTGTCATAAAAAAACCATGAGGGTAATAAATAATGATGAAGCGCAATATTCTGGCAGTGATCGTCCCTGCTCTGTTAGTAGCAGGTACTGCAAACGCTGCAGAAATCTATAACAAAGATGGCAACAAAGTAGATCTGTACG
This sequence comes from Shigella sp. FJ200513, assembly GCF_040495915.1. Taxonomy (NCBI): domain Bacteria; kingdom Pseudomonadati; phylum Pseudomonadota; class Gammaproteobacteria; order Enterobacterales; family Enterobacteriaceae; genus Shigella; species Shigella sp. FJ200513. Next base: position 8,025 of record NZ_JBDYCV010000094.1, read on the forward strand.
GTAAAACTGTTGGTCTGCATTATTTTTCCAAGGGTAACGGTGAAAACAGTTACGGTGGCAATGGCGACATGACCTATGCCCGTCTTGGTTTTAAAGGGGAAACTCAAATCAATTCCGATCTGACCGGTTATGGTCAGTGGGAATATAACTTCCAGGGTAACAACTCTGAAGGCGCTGACGCTCAAACTGGTAACAAAACGCGTCTGGCATTCGCGGGTCTTAAATACGCTGACGTTGGTTCTTTCGATTACGGCCGTAACTACGGTGTGGTTTATGATGCACTGGGTTACACCGATATGCTGCCAGAATTTGGTGGTGATACTGCATACAGCGATGACTTCTTCGTTGGTCGTGTTGGCGGCGTTGCTACCTATCGTAACTCCAACTTCTTTGGTCTGGTTGATGGCCTGAACTTCGCTGTTCAGTACCTGGGTAAAAACGAGCGTGACACTGCACGCCGTTCTAACGGCGACGGTGTTGGCGGTTCTATCAGCTACGAATACGAAGGCTTTGGTATCGTTGGTGCTTATGGTGCAGCTGACCGTACCAACCTGCAAGAAGCTCAACCTCTTGGCAACGGTAAAAAAGCTGAACAGTGGGCTACTGGTCTGAAGTACGACGCGAACAACATCTACCTGGCAGCGAACTACGGTGAAACCCGTAACGCTACGCCGATCACTAATAAATTTACAAACACCAGCGGCTTCGCCAACAAAACGCAAGACGTTCTGTTAGTTGCGCAATACCAGTTCGATTTCGGTCTGCGTCCGTCCATCGCTTACACCAAATCTAAAGCGAAAGACGTAGAAGGTATCGGTGATGTTGATCTGGTGAACTACTTTGAAGTGGGCGCAACCTACTACTTCAACAAAAACATGTCCACCTATGTTGACTACATCATCAACCAGATCGATTCTGACAACAAACTGGGCGTAGGTTCAGACGACACCGTTGCTGTGGGTATCGTTTACCAGTTCTAATAGCACACCTCTTTGTTAAATGCCGAAAAAACAGGACGTTGGTCCTGTTTTTTTTATGCCTTCCAGAGCAATCTCACGTCTTGCAAAAACAGCCTGCGTTTTCATCAGTAATAGTTGGAATTTTGTAAATCTCCCGTTACCCTGATAGCGGACTTCCCTTCTGTAACCATAATGGAACCTCGTCATGTTTGAGAACATTACCGCCGCTCCTGCCGACCCGATTCTGGGCCTGGCCGATCTGTTTCGTGCCGATGAACGTCCCGGCAAAATTAACCTCGGGATTGGTGTCTATAAAGATGAGACGGGCAAAACCCCGGTACTGACCAGCGTGAAAAAGGCTGAACAGTATCTGCTCGAAAATGAAACCACCAAAAATTACCTCGGCATTGACGGCATCCTTGAATTTGGTCGCTGCACTCAGGAACTGCTGTTTGGTAAAGGTAGCGCCCTGATCAATGACAAACGTGCTCGCACGGCACAGACTCCGGGTGGCACTGGCGCACTACGCGTGGCTGCCGACTTCCTGGCAAAAAATACCAGCGTTAAGCGTGTGTGGGTGAGCAACCCAAGCTGGCCGAACCATAAGAGCGTCTTTAACTCTGCAGGTCTGGAAGTTCGTGAATACGCTTATTATGATGCGGAAAATCACACCCTTGACTTCGATGCACTGATTAACAGTCTGAACGAAGCTCAGGCTGGCGACGTAGTGCTGTTCCATGGCTGCTGCCATAACCCAACCGGTATCGACCCTACGCTGGAACAATGGCAGACACTGGCACAACTCTCCGTTGAGAAAGGCTGGTTACCGCTGTTTGACTTCGCTTACCAGGGTTTTGCCCGTGGTCTGGAAGAAGATGCTGAAGGACTGCGCGCTTTCGCGGCTATGCATAAAGAGCTGATTGTTGCCAGTTCCTACTCTAAAAACTTTGGCCTGTACAACGAGCGTGTTGGCGCTTGTACTCTGGTTGCTGCCGACAGTGAAATCGTTGATCGCGCATTCAGCCAAATGAAAGCGGCGATTCGCGCTAACTACTCTAACCCTCCAGCACACGGCGCTTCTGTTGTTGCCACCATCCTGAGCAGCGATGCATTACGTGCGATTTGGGAACAAGAGCTGACTGATATGCGCCAGCGTATTCAGCGTATGCGTCAGTTGTTCGTCAATACGCTGCAGGAAAAAGGTGCAAACCGCGACTTCAGCTTTATCATCAAACAGAACGGCATGTTCTCCTTCAGTGGTCTGACAAAAGAACAAGTGCTGCGTCTGCGCGAAGAGTTTGGCGTATATGCTGTTGCTTCTGGTCGCGTAAATGTGGCCGGGATGACACCAGATAACATGGCTCCGCTGTGCGAATCGATTGTGGCAGTGCTGTAAGCGTTAAAAACAATGAAGCCCGCTGAAAAGCGGGCTGAGACTGATGACAAACGCAACATTGCCTGATGCGCTACGCTTATCAGGCCTACGCGTCCCCTGCAATATTTTGAATTTGCACGATTTTGTAGGCCGGATAAGGCGCTCGTGCCGCATCCGGCATAAACAAAGCGCACTTTGCCAGAAATCCAGGCCCGCATTAAAAGTGGACTTTTTTATGCGCCTTTACCAGACGGGCATTTCGTCTTGCAGGAAGGGATTGTGCAGGCGCTCATAACCAAGTGTAGATAATGGTCCGTGACCCGGAATAAATGTCACGTCATCCCCCAGTGGCAGCAATTTATCTTTGATTGAAGAAATCAGTTGATTATGATCGCCACGCGGGAAGTCACTGCGCCCTACTCCGCCTTTGAAAATAACATCGCCAGAAATCAGCAGCTTTGCCCGATCATCAAAAAACACGACATGACCCGGCGTATGCCCAGGGCAATGTAACACCTGTAAAGTCACATTCCCTATGCTGATGGTATCGCCTTCGTTCAGCCAACGATCTGGCGTCAGCGGCTGGCACTCTTCCAGACCAAACATACGACTTTGCGCAGGCAAGCCTTGCAGCCAGAACTCATCTTCTTTTTCCGGGCCAAAAACCGGCACGCCGTAATGTTGCGCCAGTTCCGCCGCTGCGCCAACGTGGTCCAGATGACCATGCGTCAGCAGGATCTGCATCAGTGTCAGGCCGCTGTCATCAACTTCCTGTTTGATTTTTTCCGCATCGCCGCCAGGATCGACCAGTGCGGCCAGGCGGGTTTGTTCACACCAGATCAATGAACAGTTCTGGGAGAATGCGGTGACCGGAATAATACGATAGTTCATACTGCCCCTGTTTCGTTAAGCGATTACTACCAGTGCCGTGCTGGCCCGGTATCAATATGCACAAAGTTACTACGTGGGTAATATCCTACACCACCTGCGCGCATAGATAACGCGGCTTTGCGAATATTGCTTAACGCGATACCTTCAATATGGAAATCCATCGCCTGGCCTTTAGTGTGATAGCTTTTCTTCGCTACTCCACGGCTGCGGGCGCGTAGTTCATTGTTGGTATCAATGGAACGATAACCGGAAATGAGTTGCACCGGTTTGCGCGTGCCTAACAACCCTTGCAGGCGATACAACTGGTCGAATAATCCTGGGTCGATGGACTTTATTTTGTTCGCGCGGTAATCGCGGAAAAAATGGTTAAGTTTTGCCAATTCTTCCTGAATATAGCCTCTGCCATCGAAAAACTCCGCTTTGATTGACTCTCCGGTATGAAGATTATTGAGTGTCAAAATGCGCGGGCGTGGGGTAGAGAGTGTTGCAAACGCAGGGGTCGGCAGGATGGCGGCACCGAGTGCAACGCCACCAAGCGCCAGCAATTTGCGGCGATTAGCGTCGAATTTGTCCATGATAATCAAGTCTACAGCTCAATGTTATCGTTTATATGCACTTCTGGCGCACAAGAGGCACCTTAACCGCCCGTAAAGCAGACGTCAAGATGACTCAACCCCAGCAGTGACGGGGGCTGCAGAGAATCGCCCCCAATCATGCTAATTATTACGACAATTGATTTCCCCGAACTACTTCATTTACCTGATTAATTGTTCCGCTTTCGATACGATTTGCGAGCTGGATCGCGCAGGCAGATCATAATTGTAAATATCTGTACGATACTGGGTACGATCATCTGCACCAACAAAGGCCGTCAGGTAGTAGAGATTCACCGGAATCGACTGCCGAATATTGACGTAACGTGTATCACCCTGCTTCAGCGCATCAGAAATACGTTTGTCATTCCATCCTGCATCCTGCAACAGCATATTCGCCAGATCGGAAGCTTTATTCACTCGTACACAGCCTGAGCTCAATGCGCGTGTATCACGCTTGAACAGATTGTGGTTCGGCGTGTCATGCAAATAAATGGCCTCTGAACTCGGCATATTGAATTTATAGCGCCCCAGCGAGTTCCGTGGGCCTGGAGCCTGCTGGAAGCGAAACGGTAAATTCGAGGCCGTGATTGTAGACCAGTCAACCTCCCATGGGTCAATCGCTTCTCTGCTGTTCCAGCCGCGCATCACCGTATAGCCATGGCTTTCGAGATATCCCGGATCGTTGCGCACTTTCGGCAGAATATCTTTGCGTGCCAGAGTTGGTGGTACGTTCCACGGCGGGTTTACCACTACGTTGTTAAGTGCACTGCTCATCATCGGCGTTTTGCGATCGGGGCGACCGACAATGACTCGCGAATCCAGCACCTGATTGCCGTTCTGATAGTAGAGCAGCGAATAGGCTGGAATGTTAACCATGATCCCGGTAGAAAGCTCTGTTGGCAGCAAGCGCAATCGCTGGATGTTGAGTGCCAACACGCCAGCACGCTGGGCGGGCGTTACGTTTAACCAGTCACGCGTTGCCGGGCCAATAGCACCATCTGCTCCCAATCCTTGCCATGCCTGAAAACGTTTAACGGCTTCCACCAGTTCATTATCGTAGGCGGCACGAACGGCAGGCGCAGGTTTACTACGAGACGTCGTTTGCTTGTCCATCGGCTTAGTTTCTGCTGTTTCAACAGTAACAGCGGATGGGCTGACTACCGCGTCAGTTGGCGTGTCATCGCCAGGTAGAGTAATTTTCGGCCCCCCGTCCAACATGCCTGTGCGTTGCAATATTTCGCGCAACGCCGGTACGTCGTTACTCCACTGCCCTGGGCGCAACGTTGCTTTGCCGGTCAGTTGGGGCCACGGTTTGGTGTCACTGAGTAAGACCAGTAACGATTCATGCATCGCCGCATATTGCGGATGCTGCGGTGCCAGTCCTGCAACAAACGTAGGCAATTGACCTTTATCCAGCGCTAGCTGCCATTGGTTAATCACCGAAAGCGGCGGCGTTGAAAGCGCATAAGGTTTACTGCTATATAGCCAGCGAGTGCCTTTGATCGGAATATTTGCAATGAAATGGAGATAGCCCATCATCGCATCAGAGAGCACCACGTCACGTGCCATCCCGTTAACACCAGGATCGGTCAGTAACTCTACCCATTTATTAAACTGCGGCTGGAAACCAGCAATCGCCACCTCTGCCAGCTGTTGCTGGAAGGCTTTAACAGCATCACGGTTTTCCCACATGGGTTGCATATCGCGTGCGGCATACAACAGTTGAAGCTGGTTAAGATAAACCGGCTTGTAACCTGCGGGTAATTGAGATTCGATTTGCGTGCGGGCTTTTTCTGCCGCACCTTCAGGCAATGGCTGGATCCCCGCCATTATTGCCGTGGCTTGCGCCTGCGGCAGTGCCTCGCCCTGTTCACTGACAGCCACCGGGCTGTCGCCAGGGATTACTTCAGGCTCATCGGCCTGCGCATTGAACAGTGGAGCGAATGTTACGGCCAGGCACAAACTGATTGCCGACAGCCGACGACCACACATCATATTAAGCAACATCCCTTGCCCCCTGTTTTTATCATACTCTGAATAGCCAGGCTGTTATTTTACGACTTGCCTGTACAACGCCAATACTCACGAAAGTATGACGAGCAAGCCTGTTACTCATCAGGCTTATCTTCAGTATATAAACGCCGATACGTTTTTACATAACCTAATGTAAAGAAGTTTAAAGAAAAGCGCGCCGTTATGTGTAATGCCAGTCAGTTAAGCAACTGACTGGCTCTTTTTCGGGGCTGTGGGGTATTTCCAGGGCCTCTCCTTTACC
>NZ_JBDYCV010000095.1:0-13801 GCF_040495915.1 Shigella sp. FJ200513
GGGATGAGCTAAGGCTTTCAGCTTTTTTAGATACATAAGCCGCGTTTCAAGAAATCGAACTTGCCTTTCAAGATCCTCAATGCGTCGGTCTTTTGACAGCTCCAATGCTGATGCCGCTTTTTCTGGATCAACTGATATTGCAATGTTTCTTTTGGTGCCAATCTTGAGCGCGCGTAAACCAGCTTCTCCGCGCTCTTCATAGACCTTCAGCCACCTGGCTACAGAACCACTACCAGCAAGCATAAAGTGAGCAGCAGCCTGATTAAGGGACATGTGCTGCTCGATCACAGCTTTCACGACCTTAATACGCAACTCTGGATCAGCACTAACGCCTTTAGGTTTGGGAATTAAACCTTTTTCTCCATGTTTTTCATAGAGGGCAACCCATGTCCTGACCTGGGTTCGGGGGACACCAAAACGTGCCGAGATGATCCTGTAACCATCATCAGTAGTGAAGTAGTGATTCACGACTTCAAGGCGCTTTTCAAAAGGGTATTTTGGCTTTGACATATTAGGGGCTATTCCATTTCATCGTCCAACAAAATGGGTGCAGTACAGTTGATAGAAATATCGGTCGGGGCCTTCGTCTTTCTGATTCCCGGTTAGCCTGAAAACAGAAAGTCTCAGGCACCCGCAGGCATCCTATGAGGTTTCCTTAGGGACGAAAATAATCACTTCACGAAATTGCGTGCTGTTTTCCAGAATTTTTCGTCATTCGGGTTAGCCAGTTTAGCCATTCGTTACTCTCTTCATTCCAATAGCATTAATTTTCTCTGCAATAATTGTTGTAAAAATGTGACGCAAAGAGGTTTTTGGTCATAAGTAATTACCGTCAAGTGCCGATGACTTTCTATCAGGAGTAAACCTGGACGAGAGACAACGGTAATGAATACAACTCCCTCACAGCGATTAGGTTTTTTGCATCACATCAGGCTGGTTCCGTTATTTGCCTGCATTCTTGGCGGTATCTTAGTTCTATTCGCATTAAGTTCTGCTCTGGCTGGCTATTTCCTCTGGCAGGCCGATCGCGATCAGCGTGATGTTACTGCGGAGATTGAGATTCGGACCGGGTTAGCGAACAGTTCAGATTTTTTGCGTTCAGCCCGGATCAATATGATTCAGGCCGGGGCTGCGAGTCGTATTGCGGAAATGGAAGCAATGCAGCGAAATATTGCGCAAGCCGAATCGGAGATTAAACAGTCGCAGCAAGGTTATCGTGCTTATCAGAATCGACCGGTGAAAACACCTGCTGATGAAGCCTTCGACACTGAATTAAATCAACGCTTTCAGGCTTATATCACGGGTATGCAACCTATGTTGAAATATGCCAAAAATGGCATGTTTGAAGCGATTATCAATCATGAAAGTGAGCAGATCCGACCGCTGGATAATGCTTATACCGATATTTTGAACAAAGCCGTTAAGATACGTAGCACCAGAGCCAACCAACTGGCGGAACTGGCCCATCAGCGCACCCGCCTGGGTGGGATGTTCATGATTGGCGCGTTTGTGCTTGCCCTGGTCATGACGCTGATAACATTTATGGTGCTACGTCGGATCGTCATTCGTCCACTGCAACATGCCGCACAACGGATTGAAAAAATCGCCAGTGGCGATCTGACGATGAATGATGAACCGGCGGGTCGTAATGAAATCGGTCGCTTAAGTCGTCATTTACAGCAAATGCAGCATTCACTGGGGATGACAGTAGGGACTGTTCGACAGGGCGCGGAAGAGATTTATCGTGGCACCAGCGAAATTTCAGCTGGCAATGCGGACCTGTCATCTCGCACCGAAGAACAAGCGGCGGCTATCGAACAAACTGCCGCCAGCATGGAGCAACTCACTGCGACGGTGAAACAGAATGCGGATAACGCGCATCATGCCAGCAAACTGGCGCAAGAGGCTTCTATTAAAGCCAGCGATGGCGGGCAGACGGTTTCCGGTGTAGTAAAAACGATGGGCGCTATCTCCACGAGTTCGAAGAAAATTTCTGAGATCACCGCCGTCATCAACAGTATTGCTTTCCAGACGAATATTCTGGCACTGAATGCTGCCGTTGAAGCCGCGCGAGCGGGTGAGCAAGGGCGTGGATTTGCCGTTGTCGCCAGCGAAGTACGGACACTCGCAAGCCGCAGCGCTCAGGCAGCGAAAGAGATTGAAGGCTTGATCAGTGAATCAGTCAGGTTAATTGACCTGGGGTCGGATGAGGTGGCAACGGCAGGGAAAACCATGAGCACTATTGTTGATGCCGTCGCGAGTGTCACACATATCATGCAGGAAATCGCCGCCGCCTCGGATGAACAAAGTAGAGGCATAACTCAGGTTAGCCAGGCGATTTCTGAAATGGATAAGGTGACGCAACAGAATGCTTCTCTGGTAGAAGAGGCCTCAGCAGCGGCGGTGTCCCTTGAAGAACAGGCTGCACGATTAACTGAGGCGGTGAACGTATTCCGTCTGAACAAACATTCTGTGTCGGCAGAACCTCGCGGAGCGGGTGAACCAGTTAGTTTCGCTACGGTGTGAAAATGTTCAAGGAGGGATCGACAGATCCCTTCACCTTTCAGAACGGCATTGATTTTCGAATAGCGTTAATCATCAACTGGCAACCAGAAGAGAACGTCGCATCTACGCGGGTCAGTATTCCAATCGGTTCGCCTGCACCATGTCCCGGAACAGGCAGGGCCACCAGCGTGGCATGACGCAGGTCGTCTTTTACAGCGCCAGAAGGGACAAACCACACGTAATCGTATTCAACGGTAAGTTGACGAGATAGCGAAGTAGACAGCGTTTCGATACAACCCGAAGGAATTTTACAGCCCTGGCTCTGCACTAATGCATCTGAATGCTGGCGTGGCGCAGTGCCTTCTGGTGATACAACGACCGGCCATTCCAGCACCCGGCTTAGCGTTACGTTCTCCTGAAGTAGCGGGTGATTAGGGCGGACAACCAGCTTCAACGATTCAAGAAACAGCAGTTCGTAATTAAGCCCGGTCATCAGTTCAGGATCTGACATCCGACCAATGCCGATATCGATTTCCCCGGTTTTTAAACCCGCCAGAATCATAGGGTTACTCATTGTCGCAACTTGCAAGGTCGTCTCTTTTTGTTGCTGATGAAACTGACCTATAACCGAAGGTAATATCCCCAGTGCCGCAGTAGGTAGTGCACCAACCCTGACGACATCATTATTAAGACCTTCTTTACGATGAAGCGACTGTCCGGCAGTGTTGATGGCGTCAAGAACTCTGACTGCATGCGTTAAAAATTGTTCGCCGGGTAAGGTAAGTTGCGCCCCCTGACGACCACGCTCAAACAAGCGAGCGCCCGTCAGCTGCTCCAGTTCATTCAATGTATTAGAGAGCGCAGGTTGACTCAAATTAAGGGTTTCAGCTGCGCGCCCCAAAGTTCCTTGTTGTGCGACAGCTACGAATGTATGAAGGTGGCGCAAACGGATGCGCTGACTAAACAGACTATTTTTTTCCATAAGCGATGTTAAAAACGAAGCGGTGTCGCTGACAAGTGAAGTTGTTTGATTATGATAACTTGATTGCAAAATATTATTAACAATTAAAGCAATTATGTTACAGCAAAATGGATAATATTGATGTTTTCGCGGCGAGATCACAGTTTGTAAATTCTTCCCGCCAGAGTGAATGCGGTTACCTACACTCCAGATTACTGACCACTGGAGGCAGACACTATGGCGAACAGCATCACGGCGGATGAGATTCGGGAACAGTTTTCGCAGGCAATGTCAGCCATGTACCAGCAAGAAGTTCCGCAATATGGCACGCTGCTGGAACTGGTAGCTGATGTGAATCTGGCTGTGCTGGAAAACAATCCTCAACTGCACGAAAAAATGGTAAATGCAGACGAGCTGGCGCGACTGAATGTTGAACGTCATGGGGCGATTCGCGTTGGGACTGCACAAGAGCTTGCTACTCTTCGGCGGATGTTTGCCATTATGGGGATGTACCCGGTGAGCTATTACGATCTCTCGCAGGCAGGGGTGCCGGTACATTCGACAGCATTTCGGCCCATTGATGATGCTTCTCTGGCGCGTAATCCCTTCCGCGTTTTTACATCCTTACTCCGCCTTGAGCTTATCGAGAACGAAATTTTGCGCCAGAAAGCGGCGGAGATTCTGCGTCAGCGCGATATCTTCACCCCACGTTGTCGACAACTGTTAGAGGAATATGAGCAGCAGGGCGGTTTTAACGAAACACAGGCACAGGAGTTTGTGCAGGAAGCCCTGGAAACGTTTCGCTGGCACCAGTTAGCAACGGTAGATGAAGAAACCTATCGCGCCTTGCACAACGAACATCGGTTGATTGCTGATGTGGTCTGTTTTCCTGGATGCCATATCAACCACCTGACGCCACGTACGCTGGATATTGACCGGGTGCAGTCGATGATGCCTGAATGCGGAATTGAACCCAAAATTCTCATCGAGGGGCCGCCGCGCCGCGAGGTACCGATTTTACTACGCCAGACCAGCTTTAAAGCACTGGAAGAGACGGTGTTGTTTGCGGGGCAGAAACAGGGCACGCATACCGCGCGCTTTGGTGAAATTGAGCAGCGTGGCGTGGCATTAACGCCGAAAGGGCGACAACTGTATGATGATCTTCTGCGTAACGCTGGAACCGGGCAGGATAATCTCACTCACCAAATGCATTTACAGGAAACCTTCCGCACTTTTCCTGACAGTGAGTTTTTAATGCGTCAGCAAGGGTTGGCATGGTTCCGGTACCGTCTGACGCCTTCGGGTGAGGCGCATCGTCAGGCGATTCATCCTGGAGACGATCCACAGCCCTTAATTGAACGTGGTTGGGTAGTGGCGCAACCCATCACCTATGAAGATTTCTTGCCCGTTAGCGCGGCGGGGATCTTCCAGTCAAATCTGGGTAATGAAACGCAGACACGCAGTCACGGTAATGCCAGTCGCGAAGCATTTGAGCAGGCGTTGGGTTGTCCGGTTTTGGATGAGTTCCAGCTTTACCAGGAAGCGGAAGAACGCAGTAAACGTCGCTGTGGTTTGCTTTAAATTCTGACCATCCGCCTTTGCAAAAATTTGCCTGATTTTACAAACGAATCAGGCTCATCCCATCGACATAAAAAAAATGCCGATTTATGCATATTCTCTCAGTTCAACAATTGGATTATTAATAAATATTGTCTAGAGTGAGCGGTCATAAATAAGCACTTTCTTGCCGCTGAAAACGACCAGCGCGGGACCATTCACAACACCAGAAGGACTCACTTTCAGGTATGGATCGTAGACGATTTATTAAAGGTTCAATGGCTATGGCCGCCGTGTGCGGTACCAGCGGCATTGCTTCTCTTTTTTCTCAGGCAGCATTCGCGGCAGATTCTGATATTGCCGACGGGCAAACCCAGCGTTTTGACTTCTCCATTCTACAGTCAATGGCGCACGACTTAGCGCAAACAGCGTGGCGTGGTGCGCCTCGTCCGTTACCTGACACGCTGGCGACAATGACGCCGCAGGCTTATAACAGTATTCAATACGACGCCGAAAAATCGCTCTGGCATAACGTTGAGAACCGTCAACTGGACGCTCAGTTCTTCCATATGGGAATGGGATTCCGTCGCCGCGTTCGTATGTTTTCTGTAGATCCAGCAACACATCTGGCGCGTGAAATTCACTTTCGCCCGGAGTTGTTCAAATACAACGATGCAGGTGTTGATACCAAACAATTAGAAGGGCAAAGCGATCTCGGCTTTGCCGGTTTTCGCGTGTTTAAAGCCCCCGAACTGGCGCGCCGTGATGTAGTATCATTTCTCGGCGCGAGTTATTTCCGCGCCGTTGATGATACATATCAATACGGTTTGTCGGCCCGCGGCCTGGCGATCGACACTTACACCGACAGTAAAGAAGAGTTCCCCGACTTTACCGCCTTCTGGTTTGATACGGTAAAACCGGGGGCAACTACCTTTACCGTTTATGCGTTGCTCGATAGCGCCAGCATTACTGGTGCCTATAAGTTCACTATCCATTGTGAGAAAAGTCAGGTGATTATGGATGTGGAAAATCACCTGTATGCGCGCAAAGACATTAAACAGCTGGGCATTTCGCCGATGACCAGTATGTTCAGCTGCGGTACTAATGAACGTCGGATGTGCGATACAATTCATCCGCAAATTCATGACTCTGATCGTCTGTCCATGTGGCGGGGCAACGGCGAGTGGATTTGCCGTCCGCTGAATAATCCGCAAAAATTGCAGTTCAATGCTTACACCGACAACAACCCGAAAGGGTTTGGTTTATTGCAACTGGATCGTGACTTCTCCCATTATCAGGACATTATGGGCTGGTATAACAAACGCCCAAGTCTGTGGGTGGAACCGCGTAACAAGTGGGGTAAGGGCACCATCGGCCTGATGGAAATCCCAACAACGGGCGAAACGCTGGATAACATTGTCTGCTTCTGGCAGCCAGAAAAAGCTGTAAAAGCAGGTGATGAGTTTGCATTCCAGTATCGTCTGTACTGGAGTGCGCAACCGCCTGTTCATTGCCCATTAGCGCGCGTTATGGCGACGCGTACCGGCATGGGCGGTTTCCCGGAAGGTTGGGCGCCAGGTGAACACTATCCCGAAAAATGGGCGCGTCGTTTTGCCGTCGATTTCGTTGGTGGTGATCTGAAAGCTGCCGCGCCAAAAGGCATTGAGCCGGTGATTACGCTTTCCAGTGGGGAAGCGAAGCAAATCGAAATTCTCTATATTGAACCCATCGATGGTTATCGTATTCAGTTTGACTGGTATCCGACTTCGGACTCCACTGATCCGGTCGATATGCGGATGTATCTACGTTGTCAGGGGGACGCTATCAGTGAAACATGGCTGTATCAGTATTTCCCGCCAGCGCCGGATAAACGTCAGTATGTTGACGACCGCGTGATGAGTTAATCGTTTTTTCTTCGGCACCTTCTTCGGGAGGTGCCGTCTGGTTAAACACGATCCCGCTCGCATTTTTCCCTAAGTTAAATGAGTAATCTGATGGTGTGTATTTCAGATACACCGTGTCAGCCACTAACAGGGAGTGCGTATGTTTCCAGAATACCGAGATTTAATATCCCGTCTGAAAAACGAAAATCCTCGCTTTATGTCCTTGTTCGATAAACACAATAAACTTGATCATGAAATTGCCAGAAAGGAAGGTTCCGACGGTCGAGGGTACAATGCGGAAGTGGTCCGCATGAAAAAACAAAAGCTACAGTTAAAAGATGAGATGCTCAAAATCCTGCAGCAGGAGAGCGTCAAAGAGGTGTAAACTTTCCTAAGCCGCCAGCCAGGCGGCTTTTTTAACAACAGCATGGATTGACTGGAGATAAGATGACTGAAACGATAAAAGTAAGCGAATCACTTGAATTACATGCTGTTGCGGAAAGTCACGTCACACCTCTTTATCAGTTAATCTGTAAAAATAAAACCTGGTTACAGCAGTCGCTAAACTGGCCGCAGTTCGTTCAGAGTGAAGAGGACACGCGAAAAACGGTGCAGGGTAATGTGATGTTGCATCAACGCGGCTATGCCAAAATGTTCATGATTTTCAAAGAAGATGAACTTATCGGCGTTATCTCGTTTAATCGTATTGAACCACTGAATAAAACTGCTGAAATCGGCTACTGGCTGGACGAATCTCATCAGGGGCAGGGGATCATTTCTCAGGCGCTGCAGACATTGATTCATCATTACGCTCAGTCTGGTGAACTTAGACGCTTCGTGATCAAATGTCGGGTGGACAATCCGCAAAGCAACCAGGTCGCTTTGCGCAATGGTTTTATCCTTGAAGGTTGCCTGAAACAGGCTGAGTTCCTGAATGATGCCTATGATGATGTGAACTTATACGCGCGTATTATCGATTCATAATAACCCTGCCAGCGGCGTTCGCGTAATGCGCTCCTCGCCGTTAATGACTTTTGGACCACGGACATGAACCGTGTCGCCATCAAAGGCTTCAACGACGGCGTGGTCGGTTAACTCCACATGGTTTTCAATTATCACCGCACCTGTAATACGGCTCTCACCTTGTATTACAACGTGCTCGTCGAGCAGAATCGGTCCACCACGTACCACGGCATTTCCGCCAATCAAGACATGATGTTTTAACACACAATTACCTTCCACAATGGCATATTCCGCCACCTGCGAACTGTAATGAATCGTCGGAATGGCATCTTCTTCTATGCCAGCTTTCACCTGCGCGTGACCGTAGACTTTAGCGCAATCGCATAGCCAGACGTTGTTCTCTTCATTACCTTCAACACTGGCAAAATCAAAAACTTCGGCGCGATGTTCAATAAAAGCATACCGGACGACGGCATCGCCATAAATTTGTGCCTGGTGGACAATACGCGAGGCGCTAACCCTTGCGCGATCATAAATTTGGAGCAGGAGTTGATGGTCGGGCGTTAAGCCTTGTGCGGCGACGATCATAGAATGTTGATCAATTAAGGCGTGACCAAATATTCTACATTGCACGTAAACTAATGAGTCATGAATGGTGACACTGTCACTTATATATGCACCCTGGCTGATTTCACTATTATCGATCCAGACGTTATCCGTTGCGTAAACCTCTCCCCACAGCACGCTGGTGCCGGTGATACGCGTATTACCGGAAATCACCGTTCCGCCGAACGCAATAGCATTCTGGTCGTAAATCCAGCAATTTCCTTCCTGTGCTAACACCGTTTCGCGATCGATCCAGCCGCCAGCGGTTCCTGCTATCACATCGTTAAAATCGCTAATGGCGATAATCTGCCGTAATAACACACTTTTTTTAGTGCCATCTTCCTGATAACTAAAGGCTCGCTGTTCTTCACTTAGGCGATATTTGCGCATAGCGTTTTCCCACAGGTGACTTACTATAACCGTAGCAAATTCTGCGGCTCTGGCTATGCTCGAGAAAATTCCATAAAATGCATTTCAAATATACTTTATAAATTAAACAAAATGAGTAAGAAGATGCAGAGCGATAAAGTGCTCAATTTGCCGGCAGGCTACTTTGGTATTGTGTTGGGGACGATAGGGATGGGATTTGCCTGGCGCTATGCCAGCCAGGTTTGGCAGGTCAGCCACTGGTTAGGGGATGGGCTGGTGATTCTGGCGATGATCATCTGGGGATTATTGACTAGCGCATTTATTACCCGACTCATACGCTTTCCGCATAGCGTGCTGGCGGAAGTTCGCCATCCAGTGCTGAGCAGTTTTGTGAGTTTGTTTCCGGCAACGACGATGCTGGTGGCGATTGGTTTTGTTCCGTGGTTTCGCCCACTGGCGGTGTGCATGTTCAGTTTTGGTGTCGTGGTTCAGTTGGCTTATGCCGCCTGGCAAACTGCGGGATTATGGCGCGGATCTCACCCTGAAGAAGCTACCACGCCTGGACTGTATCTGCCGACAGTTGCCAACAACTTTATCAGCGCAATGGCCTGTGGTGCGTTGGGCTACACCGACGCCGGTCTGGTGTTTTTAGGCGCAGGCGTTTTCTCATGGCTAAGCCTTGAACCGGTGATCTTGCAGCGTCTGCGCAGTTCGGGAGAATTACCCACGGCACTGCGGACATCACTCGGCATTCAGCTCGCTCCTGCGCTGGTGGCCTGTAGTGCCTGGCTGAGCGTCAACGGCGGCGAGGGTGACACGCTGGCGAAAATGCTTTTCGGTTATGGACTGCTGCAACTGCTGTTTATGCTACGTCTGATGCCATGGTATCTCTCCCAGCCATTTAATGCTTCATTCTGGAGTTTCTCGTTCGGCGTATCTGCACTGGCAACCACCGGTTTGCATCTGGGGAGTGGCAGCGATAATGGATTTTTCCATACGCTGGCGGTGCCGCTGTTTATCTTTACCAATTTTATTATTGCAATACTGCTCATCCGTACTTTTGCGCTTCTGATGCAGGGAAAATTGTTAGTCAGAACCGAGCGCGCCGTTTTAATGAAAGCAGAGGACAAAGAATGATCATTCGTGACGAAAACTATTTTACTGATAAATATGAATTAACCCGCACACACTCTGAAGTACTGGAAGCGGTGAAAGTGGTTAAACCGGGTAAAACGCTGGATCTGGGCTGTGGCAATGGTCGTAACAGTCTTTACCTGGCAGCCAATGGTTATGATGTTGACGCATGGGATAAAAATGCCATGAGTATCGCCAACGTCGAGCGCATTAAATCCATTGAAAATCTGGATAATTTACACACCCGGGTCGTTGATCTGAATAACCTCACATTTGATGGACAGTACGATTTTATTCTTTCGACTGTGGTGCTGATGTTCCTTGAGGCTAAAACCATCCCAGGGTTGATTGCCAATATGCAACGTTGCACTAAACCTGGTGGTTACAACCTGATTGTGGCGGCGATGGATACCGCTGATTATCCATGTACCGTCGGCTTCACGTTTGCCTTCAAAGAGGGAGAATTACGTCGATATTACGAAGGCTGGGAGAGGGTGAAATACAATGAAGACGTCGGCGAGCTGCACCGCACCGACGCCAACGGTAATCGTATTAAACTGCGTTTCGCCACGATGCTGGCACGTAAAAAATGACCCGGTAAGCACAAAACGCGTGAAAATTCCCCACGCTGAGATGATTTACTGTTCTTCTTTTCGGTAAGCATATTTTTTATCGAAGGGATGTGAAATTAATCACAGTAGTCGAAGTTTTTTAGCAGCTTAACTTACTGAAATTTAACTACTGATGATTGACTTAGCCCCTTTTTCGGCATTGACTATGTCGTCTGAAAAGGGGCTGAAAAATTTATTTTCACCAACACTTTTTTTGCCACAACACGAAGCGGCGCTTTTTGCTATAACTTAGAAAGTAATATAATCATCTCAGGAAACTATTCATGCGTACCACATCATTTGCGAAAGTTGCAGCTTTATGCGGCTTGTTGGCTCTGTCTGGTTGTGCCTCTAAAATCACCCAGCCAGATAAATATAACAATTACTCTGATTTAAAAGAAACAACCTCAGCAACAGGTAAACCTGTTTTACGTTGGGTAGACCCGAGTTTTGATCAAAGCAAATATGACAGCATCGTCTGGAACCCAATCACTTATTATCCGGTACCAAAACCTTCTACCCAGGTAGGGCAGAAAGTTCTGGATAAAATTTTGAACTATACCAACACCGAAATGAAAGAAGCGATAGCGCAGCGTAAACCAGTGGTTACCACCGCTGGGCCGCGTAGTCTGATTTTCCGTGGGGCCATTACCGGTGTAGATACCAGCAAAGAAGGGCTGCAATTCTATGAAGTGGTTCCTGTTGCATTAGTGGTTGCGGGGACGCAAATGGCTACAGGCCACCGTACCATGGATACTCGCCTCTATTTTGAAGGTGAGCTGATTGATGCAGCGACTAATAAACCGGTTATCAAAGTCGTTCGTCAGGGCGAAGGTAAAGACCTGAATAACGAAAGTACGCCAATGGCTTTCGAAAATATTAAACAAGTTATTGATGACATGGCGACCGATGCCACCATGTTTGACGTTAACAAAAAGTAGTTCCAGACGCGCCATCGTTAGATGGCGCTTTTTATCCGGTGCGCCGTAAAACCCCATCCTTCAGGGCGGGGATATAAGGCGCGGTTTTCCACCTGACCAGGTGTTTGCTGTTGTTCAATGTATTGGCGGATGACGGATATTGGCGCACCTCCGCAGCTACTGGCAAAATAGCCAGGACTCCACAAAACGCCTTTGTAGTAATACCTGACTGCAATATCTGGTCGATCTCGTCGCAGTAACCTACCCGATACGCCTTTGAGGCTGTTTACCAGACTGGATATCGCCAGTTTGGGAGGTTAGTTAATTAACAAATGGACGTGATCTGGTTCGCCATCCATTTCAACCAGTTCAGCTTCAAAATAAGCACATACATTTGAAAAGTAAGTGCGTAGTTTTTCTGTCGCGTCATGGTCAAAAATCTGGCGTCGGTATCTGGTGACAAAGACTAGGTGAACATGCATCAGGAAAACACAATGCCTTCCACGCCGGATATCGGTTTCTTTTTTCACAGACCAAAGTATCATTTGACCTGTGAAACGATTACAGGCATTTAAATTCCAGTTAAGACCAGGTGGTCAACAGGAGTGTGAAATGAGGCGCTTCGCAGGCGCATGTCGTTTCGTTTTCAATCGTGCTCTGGCACGTCAGAATGAGAATCATAAGGCCGGTAATAAATACATCCCTTACGGGAAAATGGCTTCCTGGCTGGTTGAGTGGAAAAATGCCACTGAAACGCAATGGCTTAAAGATTCTCCCTCACAGCCATTGCAACAGTCACTGAAAGACCTTGAGCGGGCTTACAAAAACTTCTTCCGGAAGCGGGCTGCTTTTCCCCGATTCAAAAAGCGGTGACAGAATGATGCATTCCGCTACCCGCAGGGCGTTAAGCTCGATCAGGAAAACAGCCGTATTTTTCTGCCGAAACTGGGCTGGATGCGCTACCGGAATAGCCGTCAGGTCACGGGTGTTGTGAAAAATGTCACTGTCAGCCAGTCCTGCGGTACGTGGTACATCAGTATTCAGACAGAAAGTGAAGTATCCACTCCGGCTCACCCTTCAGCATCAATGGTCGGGCTGGATGCTGGCGTGGCTAAACTCGCCACGCTGTCAGATGGCACAGTCTTTGAGCCTGTAAACAGTTTTCAGAAAAACCAGAAGACGCTGGCGAGACTTCAGCGACAGTTAAGCCGCAAGGTCAAATTCAGCAACAACTGGCAGAAGCAGAAACGCAAAATACAGCGACTGCATTCCTGTATCGCAAATATCCGCAGGGACTACCTTCACAAAGTCACAACGGCCGTCAGCAAAAACCACGCAATGATAGTCATTGAGGATTTGAAGGTCAGCAACATGTCAAAGTCAGCAGCGGGTACGGTCAGCCAGCCGGGGCGCAATGTCCGGGCAAAATCAGGTTTAAACCGTTCATCGATAGGAATTAAAACCCCAAAAAGATTAAAAAAACACCACAAAACGGATGTTTCTTCAACACCACTTTTGCTCCATATGAACGGAACCGACGATTAAACTGGATGGCTCTGATTGATTCAGGGTATGAATGGCGGTTTTTTGCTCCGTTTCCCTCAAAATGGACGCAACTTCCCCTCTGCGGCTCTCAGCCGCACCACCGCATCCGGGCCAGCGGCTCATGCATCAGGACCTGCTCTGCCAGACGGTAGCCCCGCTTCAGCCCCGTAAAACGCATCTGACTCCCGCACAGCACGCACTTCAGCGGGTCAACCTTCAGTAACCTCTGATACATCCCTCTCCAGGTGATTTGCATCGCCGTTTTTCTCACTGTCTCCGTTATGATGTACACCACTTCTTCCAGTAACCGCCGTTTCGCCGGACTCAAAAAACCGTAGTACCTCACCATACGGAACCCCTTATCCGCCACATGCCAGGAGAACCTTTCCATGAACTCATCTCCACTCATCAACAGGTATTCTTCCCGTTTTGTTCGGTGACTGTTGTAACGCAGACCGATTTCATCCTGACCGGCATAATGCTCCAGACGACTCATCGGCACCGGTGGCTTTTTCAGGTAAGAGCCAAAGTACACCGCCACATGGGTGGCATTATCCATTACCCGGGATACGTTGACATTCCAGCCACGGCGGTAATGCGTGTCCAGGAAGCGATTCCATTCCCGTTTACTGCTTCCTTCTGCTGCCAGCGCATCCGGCATCACCAGGTCAGGGTATTTCCGTGACAGCAACCGTGTTATCCGGTAGCGCCACATGCTCATCACCTTACGGGCGTAAAAATGAAGAT
>NZ_JBDYCV010000096.1:0-13404 GCF_040495915.1 Shigella sp. FJ200513
TGATGGAAATGGAAGCCACGCAAGCACCTTAAAATCACCATCATACACTAAATCAGTAAGTTGGCAGCATTACCGGATATTGCGGCCACTCATCGGTCAGTTGATTACGCAGGGCGTAAATCGCCAGAATCAGGCTGGAGAGATAATCACCCTGTATGAGCGGCCAGCGGTGTTGGTTGTCGCAGGCCGTGGATAAATGCTGAAGGTTGTCTCGTGTTATGCCCGCCAGCGGAATTAAAAACGGATCTTTGCGCAGCAAGTTCGCCAGCAAGATAACGAGTTTCTCTTCTGTCTCATCAATGAAATGGCCCAAACCAGGGCGGCTGGCCAGGCAACAAGTGCGTTCATAACGCTGTTTTAACTGGGGCAGACGCTCTGCTACCCACGTTTCTGGCAAATTAAGCGCCGAGGCGAGTTGCGCACGGGGAGTGAAAGTATTCAGTAATAACAGCGCCAGCAGCCGATCGTCGTTATCGTGCTTTTGCAGCAACTGAAAAAAGCTGCGGCGCTCGAAGATTTCCAGCTGATAGCCCGCACTGCCACTGGCGAAAATGCGGGCTTTGCCGTTAAGGGTAAAGTTGAGATAGTCAATATCACGCAGGATGGTCCTGCCTGAAACGCCAGTCTGTTGCGCCAGCTCACCAGGCGTGCGCGGCTGTTGCTCCAGCAGATCGACAATCTTTAACTGGCGTTCGTTTAGCATTAATCCACCTGACGGAACTGGCTAAACGCGTTGACTTTCTCCGCGGTTAAGGTCGTCAGAAAACCCCGTATCAACGTGAGCAGAGCATCGTAATCGGCTTTTGAAATCATGCCGCTGTTAGCGTGCAGATAGCGGGTTGGCAGGCACAGCGCAACAACCGGACGCCCGCCGCCCATCACGTTGTAGCGCCCGCCATCCGTCGCTCCGGTTTTCATGGTGGAAAATTGCAGCGGTAAATCGTTATGTGCGGCACAGTTTTTTAACGCTGCTACCAGTTTCTGGTTGGGGAAGTAGCGCTTGTCAAACAGCATCAGCCCCGGCCCCTGGCCCAGTTTCAGCGGGTATTTAATGTTATCAATGCCCGGAACATCGCCTGCGACAGCGGTATCCAGCACGATCACTACATCCGGTTTAATGTGTTCCGCCGAGGTTTGTGCCCCGCGTAGCCCAACTTCTTCTTCCACGCTGCCGACGCCATACAGCGTAATTTCGGGATTATTCACCGTCTGCAATAGTTCAGCCATCATTGCGCAGCCGATGCGGTTATCCAGCGCCTTGCCGACCACTTTATCTTCGCCCCAGCAGGCAAAATTGGCTTCCGGGCTAATAAAATCGCCCATCGCCACACCGCGTTTTTCCACCTCATCGCGACTGTTTGCGCCAATATCAATGAACATCTCATCAAATGACAGCGGCTGTTGCCTTTGCTTTTCCGTTAACGCATGAGGCGCGACGAAACCAATCACACCAGGGATTTTCACTCCCTTGTGTGTGCGTATGGTTACCCGATGGTTGAGCATCGACTGATTCCACCAGCCACCAATGGTGGTGAAACGCAGAAAACCGCTCTCGTCGATGTGGGTGACCATAAAGCCGACTTCATCCATATGCCCGACAACGGCAACTTTTGGACCTTTATTTCCCTTACGGGCAACAAAGCTGCCCAGACCATCAAAGGTGATTTCATTAACGCAAGGTTCCAGCGTGTTTATCAGGATGTCGCGAACTTCCTGTTCATCGCCGCTAACGGCGCTGGCTTCGCACAACTGTTGCAGTAACTCAATGTTCATGGACAAGCTCCTGTTGCGCGGCTTTCGCTTTGCGGCGTAACCACAATCCTTTCAGGACGATAATGAATGAAATGTTCAGCGCGAGGCCAATCGCCAGCACCAGATAAAACGAACCTACCGGCGACATCAGGCCGATCAGCGGGTCAAAGATACCCAAACCAGGTGCCAGACGTTTGATTCCGAAAGCGATCACCAGCACGCCGGTAATGCCGCCCGCCAGCGTATTGGCGGTAATCATCGGCAACGGAGCTGCCAGAGCGTAAGGTATAGCCGGTTCGGTTGCGACTGTGGCACCGACCACAATGGCACTACTGGCAGCCTCTTTTTCCTGTCGGGTAAACAGTTTGGGCGCAATGAACGTCGCAAGACCCGCCGCAACGGGCGGCATCAACGCGACAACGCCGACGATGGCGTACCAGTCATAAATGTGTTTTTCCAGCAGTGAGAAGCAGAAGAACCAGGCGGTTTTATTGATGGGGCCGCCCATATCGAACGCCAGCATCGCACCGACCAGAAACGCTGCCGCAAACTTCATTGATGGAGGAATGGTATTCAGGAAGTGGAGCAGCCCGCCCATGAGGTCGGACATCACCGGCCCGATAACGTAGTAAGTGAGCACGCCGAAAACCAGCAGAGTAACGAACGGGATCAGCATTGAACCGAGCAGCGGTTGTAATGCTTTGCCAAGGCGCACTTTGCGGAACCAGAAGACGAAATAGCCAATCGCCAGCCCCAGCACCACCGCGCCGAGGAATCCCGCACCCGACTGGGTGCCGAGCAGCGCTTTGTCGTTCGCCAGATAGCAAACCAGAAACGCCGGAGCGAAAGCCGGTTTATCGGCAATCGACGAGGCAATATAAGCGCCCATGATGGGGATCATAAAGGTGAAGCCAAGGTAACCGATGGATTCAACTACCCAGGTAAACGACGGCGCGCCTTTCGACATATCGGTATACGGCAAACCGAACTGCACCAGCATGTTGGCAAGCGCCACCAGGATACCACCGCCGATGACAAACGGCAGCGCCGCAGAGACGCCCGCCATCAGGTGGCTCATCACGCTGCCGCTTTGCACTTCCTGTTTGCCAAGCTTCACGCCGCTATCTGCGGCAAAAAGCTGCGAGTTTGTCGGTAATTCGCTGAAAATCTGGTCGATATTTTTCAACGCCAGGGAGATGGCAATCTCATAAACTTTCTTCCCGGCAAACCGCGCGCGATCATCACCGCTCAGGCCACGCCCGGTAGCAAGAATGACGTAATCGGCAGCGGCAATCTCTTCGCTGGATAAGCGGTTTTCAACGCCACTGGACCCTTGAGTTTCCACTTTTATGGTATGGCCGAGAGAACGGGCTTTCTGTTCCAGGGCTTCCGCCACCATGTAGGTGTGAGCGATCCCGGCGGGGCAGTTGGTGATCGCGACAATACGTAAGGATGACTCCATCGCCACTTCCTTATGAGCTGAGGGTTTGATTTAACAAGGCCAGCACCTGGTCGGTATCGCCCTGTTGCAGTTGATGAATAAATTCCTGGTGAATAATTTTGCGACACAGTGTGCCGATGATTTTGACCTGATCCTCTTCGCCGCTTTGCGGCACGCCGAGGCAGATCCAGCAATTGACGTCTTCGCCATCGCTGGCTTTCCAGTCAATAGCCTGCGCTTTGCGGGCGAATAATACGAACGGTTGTTTAACGCAGGCGCTTTTACCGTGCGGCACTGCGACACCGGAACCAAATCCAGTAGAGTGCATTTTTTCGCGCAGCAGCAGGGTTTGCAGGAACTGGTGTGAGTCGGTGATAAAACCGTTTTGTAACGCTATTGTCGCCAACTGCTTCAGAACGGAATAAGCGCCATTGCCCTGAATATTCAGGTCAATACAGCTTGCAGTAAGAGCTGCCATTAATCGGACTCCATAAAATATATTTTAATCAATTGTAATGGTGGAGCGATTAAGTGATGAGAGGCGATATGTCGGTAAACAATGACAATTTGAGACAGAGTGAAAGGTCAGATTTGCGGAGTAATGCACATAATGGTTATTTAAATAAACCACATGAATCATTAATGGGTTATTCATTATTTTTGTGATTTACTCACAATGTATCAGGGAAATATAACTTACCGGGAGATGTAATATGTTTAATTTTTCAAATCGAAATTTAAAATATTGTGCCGGAGGCATCTCCGGCACATTGGGCAATTACGGCAGGTAAAACACTTCTTGCAGCTCGCTACTCACCGGGCTGTTATCTGGGTTAGCGGGCATAACATCGGTCATATATTTCCACCAACGTTGGCAAACATCAGTACTGGCTACCGCATTCCACCGTTCTTCAGATTCAATCTCTACCATGGCAAACAGCAGATTACGCGCTTTGTCGAGGTAAATGGCGTAGTTATGCACACCGTGAGATTTCAACACTGCTTCCAGTTCCGGCCAGATGGGATTATGCCGACGCTGATACTCTTCGTGGGCGTCGGGGTTTACCTGCATGACAAAGGCTTTGCGGATCATGTTTGCTCCTTACAGCGCCAGCGCACTGGCTAGTGGTGTAACGCCGAAGCGCTTGCCGAGCGCTATCAACTCTTCACGGCTGATGGTCTGTTTCATGCCGCCCATCGAATAAACCTTCACTAATACTTGTGCTGATTTTTCTGCGGTGTCGATTAAACCAAAGGCTTCATCCAGCGTCGGTCCGGAACCGAACACACCGTGGAAGGGCCACAACACCAGCGAATGTTTTTGCATCTCTTGTGCGGTCGCCTGGCCGATTTCGTCCGTGCCGGGCACCATCCACGGCAGAATGCCAACGCCATCCGGGAATACTACCAGACATTCGGTGCTGCCTTCCCACAGTTGGCGAGTAAAGACCGCGGTGTCGTTTTCCAGTACATAGGTGAGGGCGATCAGGTTGGTGGCGTGGCAGTGCATGATCACCCGATCTTTACCGTTGGTGGCTTTAATGCGCTCGCAGTGGGAGAGAAAGTGAGCCGGAAGTTCAGAAGTTGGAACGGCTTCGTTGGTTAACCCCCAGAGAATATGGTAGCCCGCGCCATCGCTGTCGACTTTTACGACGCCTAAGTTAGCTGCAGGATCGAGCTGGACGTTACGGAAGAATTTGCCGGAGCCGGTGACAATAAACGGCGTATTTGCCAGTAAAGGCATGGGTTGGCTGAGCGGAATATAGCGCGGTTGTGGGTGGAAGTTGTCGTGATAAAGCGCGATATCGGCGTCATCCAGGCGCAGCGTCAGGTTGCCGCCGTTGCGCTCGTCCCAGCCTTTCAGCTAGGCATCGGTGGTGGCTTTGATCATTCCCTGGACAAACCAGGACTGGGTAATGTTTTGCATGTTCTGTGTTCCTGTAAATTAGGTTGCCTTGTTTAGACATGGTGCGGCTTGTTCCCCTCACCCTAACCCTCTCCCCGTAGGGGCGAGGGGACTGTCCGGAGCGGTGTTCAGCTCCGTTGCCGCACGAGGCTATGTTTTTCTCCCTCGCCCTTTCAGGGAGAGGGCCGGGGTGAGGGTGACAGCCCGCATGGACATTCGACCCGTAGGCCGGATAAGGCGCTCGTGCCGCATCCGGCAGTGTTTACCCACGCTGGCTCAAAATCGCTTTCTCATAAGCCCGCACGCTCTCCAGCCATTCGCTACCTGCTGGCGTATCGTGATGTTGGCAATACATTTCCCAGACCGCCTGCCGCGGCAACGATTTCTGCTCTTCCAGCAGTGCCAGACGCGCAGTGTAATCGCCCGCCGCTTCCAGCTTGCGCAGCTCAGCGGTAGGTTCCAGCAACGCACGCAGCAGGGCTTTTTTCATATTGCGTGTACCAATGACCCACGCGGCAATGCGGTTGATAGAGGCATCGAAGAAGTCAAGGCCGATATGCACCCGGTCAAACAGATCGTGACGCACAATCTCACTGGCAATTGCCTGGGTTTCATCATCCAGCAGCACTACGTGATCGCTGTCCCAGCGAACCGGACGGCTGACGTGCAGCAGCAACTGCGGTACATACAGCATGGCGGCGGAAATCTTGTCGGAAATCACTTCAGTCGGGTGGAAGTGCCCGGCGTCCAGGCACAGCGCAGTCTGGCGGCTGGTGGCATACCCCATGTAAAACTCATTGGAGCCAACCGTGTAGCTCTCTGCGCCAATGCCAAACAATTTGCTCTCAACGGCGTCGATATGGTGCGCAGGGTTTAGCTTCTCGCTGATCACCTCATCCAGTGCTGCCAGCAGACGCTGACGCGGGGCGAGACGGTCAACGGTGATATCTTTCATACCATCCGGGATCCAGATGTTCATCACCGATGGTGTGCCGAGTTGCTCGCCAAAATAGGCCGAAACGCGACGGCTGGCTTTGCAGTGATCAATCCAGAACTGGCGAATGCTGTCGTCGGGATGCGAGAGCGTAAAGCCATCGGCGCTTAGCGGATGCGAAAAGCAGGAGGGGTTAAAATCCAGACCGAGCTGATTGGCTTTCGCCCATTCAACCCAGTTTTTGAAGTGCTCTGGTTTGATCTGGTCGCGCGAGACTGGCGTATCTGATTCCAGATAGATGGCATGTAAATTAAGCCGTTTCGGCCCCGGAATCAGCCGCATAGCCTGTTCCAGATCGGCACGTAGCTCACTGGCATTACGCGCTTTGCCCGGATAATTGCCTGTGGCCTGAATCCCCCCGGTCAGCGAACCTTCCGGGTTTTCAAAACCGGAAACATCATCGCCCTGCCAGCAGTGCATTGAAACGGGTAAACGATCAAGTTGGCGCAGCGCCTCCTCGACATCAATCCCCACCGCCGCGAAACGCTGTTTCGCCAGCTCCCAGGCCTGTTCCAGTTGAGTGGTCATGCGCAAAGCTCCTTTGTCTGTCGTGTAGAGTGAATCTGCGCCACATAGTGGGCAATTTCACTGTCAGGATTAGGGGTAAAGGTGGTCAGATTCGCGGTGGTGCTGACGACCTGACGGAAATCATCCACATTGTTGAGTTCATCCAGCGTCATTAACTCGATGCCGATATTGCCGAGCGTTGAGGCTTCAACAGGCCCGGCGATCACCCGAATACCGCAGGCATCGGCGCATAGCTGGTTGAGCAGCGTGTTCTGGCAGCCGCCGCCGACAATATGCAGTTGCGAGAAATCTTCACCGCGCAGCTGCGCCAGCTCATGCAACACATCGGCATACAGCAGCGCCAGACTGTCGAAAATACAGCGCGCCAGTTCAGCATCACTTCCCGGGATCGGTTGCGCCGTTTCCCGACACGCAGCCTGAATTTCGCTGCACATCTCGTCAGGATTAATAAAGCGATCGTCATTGGGATTGATGATGAAGCGGCAGGCCGGAAGTGCCTGTGTCGCGGCGATAAGCGCCGGGAGATCGTTGATTTGCCGTTCCTGAAGCACTCGCTGAAGCAGCCATAAGCCCATAATATTTTTCAGCACCCGATAGCGACCTTCCGCCCCGCCTTCATTGGTGATGTTGGCTGCCAGCGCCGTGTCATTGGTAAATGGCGTCTGGCTTTCGAAGCCCATCAATGACCAGGTGCCAGAAGAGAGATAAGCGGCGCGTGAACCGTTTAACGGCGAGGCGATAACCGCGCTGGCGGTATCATGGCTGGCAACGGCGACCACCGGAATCTCATTACCCTGCGGGCAAATCCAGTGCCCAATGACATTACCCGGATGCGTCGGGCGACCAAACCAGGCTTTGTTGGCCCCGCTCCACGCCAGTAGCGACTCGTCCCAGTCGTCGCTATTGATATTGACCAGTTGTGTGGTGGTGGCATTGGTATATTCCCAGTTCATCTTGCCGGTCAGGCGATAACTGAAGTAATCCGGCATCAGCAGAGCGTGAGCAATGTGTGGAATAAGTTCAGGTTGTTGCTCCGTCAGCGCACGCAACTGATAAAGCGTATTGAAGGGTAGAAACTGGATGCCGCTACGCTGATAAATATCGCGTTTGCCGAGTTGCTGTTGTGCCTGCGGCATCAGGCCATTGGTGCGGCTATCGCGATAAGCAACGGGCAGGCCCACACGCTGACCCTGTTGGTCGAGCAGCACAAAGTCCACGCCCCAGGTATCAATCCCAATGCTATCGATACGAATCCCTTCCTCGCACACCTTGTTTAATCCAAGGCGAATGGCACTTTCCAGGCTATCCACATCCCAGGTGACATAACCGTTTTGGCTATGCAGCCCATTGTTAAAACGATGGATTTCGCGCAGCGTCAGGCTGCGGCATTCACGCTCGTAACGCGCCAGCATCACGCGCCCACTGGATGCGCCGAGATCGACGGCGACACAATTGCGAAAGGTCATAATGTGATCCTGCTGAATTTCATTACGACCAGTCTAAAAAGCGCCTGAATTCGCGACCTTCTCGTTACTGACAGGAAAATGGGCCATTGGCAACCAGGGAAAGATGAACGTGATGATGTTCACAATTTGCTGAATTGTGGTGATGTGATGCTCACCGCATTTCCTGAAAATTCACGCTGTATCTTGAAAAATCGACGTTTTTTACGTGGTTTTCCGTCGAAAATTTAAGGTAAGAACCTGACCTCGTGATTACTATTTCGCCGTGTTGACGACATCAGGAGGCCAGTATGACCGTATTACATAGTGTGGATTTTTTTCCGTCTTGTAACGCGTCCGTGGCGATAGAACCCCGGCTCCCGCAGGCGGATTTTCCTGAACATCATCATGATTTTCATGAAATTGTGATTGTCGAACATGGCACGGGTATTCATGTGTTTAATGGGCAGCCCTATACCATCACCGGTGGCACGGTCTGTTTCGTACGCGATCATGATCGGCATCTGTATGAACATACCGATAATCTGTGTCTG
Source organism: Shigella sp. FJ200513 (assembly GCF_040495915.1). Classification (NCBI taxonomy): domain Bacteria; kingdom Pseudomonadati; phylum Pseudomonadota; class Gammaproteobacteria; order Enterobacterales; family Enterobacteriaceae; genus Shigella; species Shigella sp. FJ200513. Next base: position 8,618 of record NZ_JBDYCV010000096.1, read on the forward strand.
ACCAATGTGCTGTATCGCTCGCCGGATCGATTTCAGTTTCTCGCCGGGCTGAATCAGTTGCTGCCACAAGAGCTGGATGGGCAGTATCCGTCTCACTGGCGCGTTAACCACAGCGTATTGCAGCAGGTGCGACAGCTGGTTGCACAGATGGAACAGCAGGAAGGGGAAAATGATTTACCCTCGACCGCCAGTCGCGAGATCTTGTTTATGCAATTACTGCTCTTGCTGCGTAAAAGCAGTTTGCAGGAGAACCTGGAAAACAGCGCATCACGTCTCAACTTGCTTCTGGCCTGGCTGGAGGACCATTTTGCCGATGAGGTGAATTGGGATGCCGTGGCGGATCAATTTTCTCTTTCACTGCGTACGCTACATCGGCAGCTTAAGCAGCAAACGGGACTGACGCCTCAGCGATACCTGAACCGCCTGCGACTGATGAAAGCCCGACATCTACTACGCCACAGCGAGGCCAGCGTCACTGACATCGCCTATCGCTGTGGATTCAGCGACAGTAACCACTTTTCGACGCTTTTTCGCCGAGAGTTTAACTGGTCACCGCGTGATATTCGCCAGGGACGGGATGGCTTTCTGCAATAACGCGAATCTTCTCAACGTATTTGTACGCCATATTGCGAATAATCAACTTCGTTCTCTGGCCGAGGTAGCCACGGTGGCGCATCAGTTAAAACTTCTCAAAGATGATTTTTTTGCCAGCGACCAGCAGGCAGTCGCTGTGGCTGACCGTTATCCGCAAGATGTCTTTGCCGAACATACACATGATTTTTGTGAGCTGGTGATTGTCTGGCGCGGTAATGGTCTGCATGTACTCAACGATCGTCCTTATCGCATTACCCGTGGCGATCTCTTTTATATTCATGCTGACGATAAACACTCCTACGCTTCCGTTAACGATCTGGTTTTGCAGAATATTATTTATTGCCCGGAGCGGCTGAAGCTGAATCTTGACTGGCAGGGAGCGATTCCGGGATTTAGCGCCAGCGCAGGGCAACCACACTGGCGCTTAGGTAGCGTGGGGATGGCGCAGGCGCGGCAGGTTATCGGTCAGCTTGAGCATGAAAGTAGTCAGCATGTGCCGTTTGCTAACGAAATGGCTGAGTTGCTGTTCGGGCAGTTGGTGATGTTGCTGAATCGCCATCGTTACACCAGTGATTCGTTGCCGCCAACATCCAGCGAAACGTTGCTGGATAAGCTGATTACCCGGCTGGCGGCTAGCCTGAAAAGTCCCTTTGCGCTGGATAAATTTTGTGATGAGGCATCGTGCAGTGAGCGCGTTTTGCGTCAGCAATTTCGCCAGCAGACTGGAATGACCATCAATCAATATCTGCGGCAGGTCAGAGTGTGTCATGCGCAATATCTTCTCCAGCATAGCCGCCTGTTAATCAGTGATATTTCGACCGAATGTGGCTTTGAAGATAGTAACTATTTTTCGGTGGTGTTTACCCGGGAAACCGGGATGACGCCCAGCCAGTGGCGTCATCTCAATTCGCAGAAAGATTAATTCGCCATGCCGATGCCGACGATGTTAGCGGCGACAATAATCACCACACAACCGAGGCTCAACACCGTTACCGGACGGCGTCCTGTATTGTTCCACTCTTTCAGCACCAGCCCGACGATACCGCCGCACAATACATAGAAACTCATATGCAGCATCCAACTGATGTAGTCATACTGCGCCGGAATGCGGGCGTGGCCCTAGGCATAGAAAAAGAATTGCAGATACCACATCAACCCGCCCAGTGCCGAGAGTAACACATTGTGAATGATCAGCGGTTTTGCCAGCGAGAAGTCGGCTTTTAGCGACAAATCCTTCACTTTTGCCAGACGAATAAAACAGAAACCGAGGTTAATGATCGCGCCGCCGCCCATGATGACAACATAGCTTGGCAGAGCAACATACAGTGGATCGACGCCAAGTGCGGCAGCGGCTTCATGCATCGGTTTTGCGGCGTTCATCGCAAAGGACATCCCGGCAGAGAAAATGCCGCACATCACCGCCAGCACCAGCCCTTTTTTCAGATTGAACTCTTCGGCTTTAATGCCCATCTTGCGCTCTTTCAACTGCCCGGCTCGAGTTACAATCCCTACGCCAATCAGCGCCACCAGAACGCCGAGTAACGTCATGCGTCCGCCTTCGGTGTTAATCAGCACATCGAAATTGCCGTTGATAATTGGCGTCATCAGCGTACCGACAATCAACGTAATGCCAATGGCGATGCCAATTCCCATCGACATGCCGAGATAACGCATGGTCAGGCCATAGTTGATATTACCGATCCCCCACATAGCGCCGAACAGAAAAACAGGCAGCAGCGTAGAGAGACTAAACGAGCTGTAATACGCCCAGAAATCCGGTAGTAACAGGGCGCTGATGGCCCACGGCAGAATAATCCACGAAACAATCCCACCGACTGACCACATGGTTTCCCATGACCATTTTTTTACTTTTTTGAACGGAGCGTAAAAACAGGCTGCACTGGCCGCGCCGATCAAATGCCAAAATATCCCCATCGTAATCGCGTTACTCATCTTCTTATCCTCATCATTTTTCGTCGCTTCACATCTCCGACGAGATGAGTGTAAAAATCGTGCTGTCGATTAACCTTTCGCCTGTTGCCGCCGTTGTCGATTTACTGGCAATCACGGCATTAAGTGGGTGATTTGCTTCACATCTCGGGCATTTTCCTGCAAAACCATACCCTTACGAAAAGTACGGCATTGATAATCATTTTCAATATCATTTAATTAACTATAATGAACCAACTGCTTACGCGGCATTAACAATCGGCCGCCCGACAATACTGGAGATGAATATGAGCTATACCCTGCCATCCCTGCCGTATGCTTACGATGCCCTGGAACCGCACTTCGATAAGCAGACCATGGAAATCCACCACACCAAACACCATCAGACCTACGTAAACAACGCCAACGCGGCGCTGGAAAGCCTGCCAGAATTTGCCAACCTGCCGGTTGAAGAGCTGATCACCAAACTGGACCAGCTGCCAGCAGACAAGAAAACCGTACTGCGCAACAACGCTGGCGGTCACGCTAACCACAGCCTGTTCTGGAAAGGTCTGAAAAAAGGCACCACCCTGCAGGGTGACCTGAAAGCGGCTATCGAACGTGACTTCGGCTCCGTTGATAACTTCAAAGCAGAATTTGAAAAAGCGGCAGCTTCCCGCTTTGGTTCCGGCTGGGCATGGCTGGTGCTGAAAGGCGATAAACTGGCGGTGGTTTCTACTGCTAACCAGGATTCTCCGCTGATGGGTGAAGCTATTTCTGGCGCTTCCGGCTTCCCGATTCTGGGCCTGGATGTGTGGGAACATGCTTACTACCTGAAATTCCAGAACCGCCGTCCGGACTACATCAAAGAGTTCTGGAACGTGGTGAACTGGGACGAAGCAGCGGCACGTTTTGCGGCGAAAAAATAATCATTTGCCGCCTGCTGCAATGAGGCGTATAGGCCGCATATCAGCTTAAAAAATGAACCATCGCCAACGGCGGTGGTTTTTTTGTGATCAATTCCAAAATAAAAACAATGGTCCTATAAAAATAAAACAGCGTTTCAATTGATGTGATTTTGATCACTTTTATTGATTAAATGAATGTCTATCTTCGTTTCCATCAACACTGATGCTCCATTGAGGAATTACGCATCAGCCCTTAAAAATATGCCGACAGGTGATGGAAATGCAGATAAAACGCTCGATTGAGAAAATCCCGGGGGGGATGATGCTCGTCCCGCTATTCCTTGGCGCACTGTGCCACACCTTCTCGCCGGGGGCGGGGAAATATTTTGGATCATTCACCAACGGGATGATTACCGGTACGGTGCCCATTCTGGCGGTGTGGTTTTTTTGCATGGGGGCGTCAATAAAATTAAGCGCGACGGGAACGGTACTGCGTAAATCCGGTACGCTGGTGGTAACTAAAATTGCCGTCGCGTGGGTGGTTGCGGCAATTGCCTCGCGCATTATTCCGGAACATGGTGTTGAAGTTGGATTCTTTGCCGGACTTTCAACGCTGGCGCTGGTGGCGGCGATGGATATGACCAACGGCGGACTTTACGCTTCCATCATGCAGCAGTACGGTACGAAAGAAGAAGCTGGGCATTTGTGTTGATGTCGTTGGAGTCCGGGCCGCTCATGACGATGATTATTCTGGGCACTGCCGGGATTGCCTCGTTTGAACCGCATGTTTTCGTCGGCGCAGTATTACCGTTCCTGGTGGGCTTTGCCCTGGGGAATCTTGACCCTGAATTACGAGAATTTTTCAGCAAAGCGGTGCAAACGCTGATTCCATTCTTTGCCTTCGCGCTGGGCAATACCATTGATTTGACTGTGATTGCCCAGACTGGTTTGCTGGGGATCCTGTTGGGTGTGGCAGTAATTATCGTGACCGGTATTCCGTTGATTATCGCCGATAAATTGATTGGCGGTGGCGATGGCACTGCCGGAATTGCCGCTTCCAGTTCCGCAGGGGCCGCGGTAGCGACACCTGTGCTGATTGCAGAAATGGTGCCTGCGTTTAAACCGATGGCTCCGGCAGCAACTTCGCTGGTAGCGACGGCGGTCATTGTGACTTCGATTCTGGTGCCAATTCTTACCTCTATCTGGTCACGTAAAGTCAAAGCCAGAGCAGCGAAAATCGAAATTTTAGGTACGGTGAAATAAACCTGCTTCCTTAATCCCTGGATTTGCCCCTATATTTCCAGACATCTGTTATCACTTAACCCATTACAAGCCCGCTGCCGCAGATATTCCCGT